>NZ_JBFBJY010000055.1:0-56678 GCF_040702125.1 Kitasatospora sp. NPDC085895
TCTTCCCCACCACTCCGCTCTCCCTATCTCTCCCCCCGGGTCGGTAGGGCATTGTGTTGCACCCCTCTGCGGTCCCCCGCCGTTGTGCCCCGCCCCCGGTGGGTGCGATGCACCGACCGGGGCCGTGACAGGGTAGCCGACCTCGGTCAGGCCTTGGGCTCGGTCTCCGACTTGGGCTTGGCGTCGACCCCGGCCTCGCGGCGCTGCGCGGGGGTGATGGGGGTCGGGGCACCGGTCAGCGGGTCGCCACCGGTGGACGTCTTCGGGAAGGCGATGACGTCACGGATGGTGTCGTACCCGCCGAGGAGGGTGACGATGCGGTCCAGGCCGAAGGCGACACCGCCGTGCGGCGGCGGGCCGTAGTTGAAGGCGTCCAGCAGGAAGCCGAACTGCGAGGTCGCCTCCTCCTCGGAGAGGCCGATCGCGTCGAACGCGCGCTTCTGGACGTCCCGCTGGTGGATACGGATCGAACCGCCGCCCAGCTCGGAGCCGTTGAGCACCAGGTCGTAGGCGTTGGAGAGCGCGTTGCCCGGGTCGGTGTCGAAGGTGGCGAGCGACTCGGCGGTGGGCGCGGTGAAGGGGTGGTGCACCGCGTGCCAGCCCTGGAACTCGCCCTTGTCGTCCTCGATGGGCTCGAACATCGGGAAGTCGACGACCCAGAGGAAGGCCCACTGGGACTCGTCGATCAGGTTGCAGCGGCGGCCGATCTCCAGGCGGGCGGCGCCGAGCAGCTCCTGCGAGGGGGCCTTCTTGCCGGCGGCGAAGAACACCGCGTCGCCGGGCTTGGCACCGGCGGCGGCGGCGAGGCCGGCCAGGTGCTCCTCGGAGAGGTTCTTGGCGACCGGGCCGCGGAGCTCGCCGGTCTCGGCGTCGACGAGGACGTAGGCGAGGCCGCGGGCGCCGCGGGCCTTGGCCCAGTCCTGCCAGGCGTCGAGCTGCTTGCGGGGCTGCGAGGCGCCGCCGGGCATGACGACCGCGCCGACGTACGGGGCCTGGAACACGCGGAACTCGGTGCCGGCGAAGTACTCGGTGAGGTCGGTCAGCTCCTGGCCGAAGCGGACGTCCGGCTTGTCGGAGCCGTAGCGGGCCATCGCGTCGGCGTAGGTCATCCGCGGCAGCGGGTTGGGGACCTCGTAGCCGTGGACGTCGCGCCAGATCGCGCCGATGATCTTCTCGCCGAGGGCCAGGACGTCCTCCTGGTCGACGAACGAGGCCTCGATGTCGAGCTGGGTGAACTCCGGCTGGCGGTCGGCGCGGAAGTCCTCGTCGCGGAAGCAGCGGGCGATCTGGTAGTAGCGCTCCATGCCGGCCACCATCAGCAGCTGCTTGAACAGCTGGGGCGACTGCGGCAGGGCGTACCAGTGGCCGGGCTGCAGGCGGACGGGGACGAGGAAGTCGCGGGCGCCCTCGGGGGTGGAGCGGGTGAGGTACGGCGTCTCGATGTCGAGGTAGTCGTTCTCCTCCATCACCCGGCGGATGATGTTGTTGACCTTGGAGCGCAGGCGCAGCGCGCGGGCCGGGCCCTCGCGACGGAGGTCCAGGTAGCGGTAGCGCAGGCGCACCTCCTCGTTGACCGTGCCGGGCTCGTACTCGGCGACCGGGAACGGGACGGGGGCGGCCTCGGAGAGCACCTCGATCGCGCTGACGACGACCTCGACGGCGCCGGTGGCGATGTCGGGGTTCTCGTTGCCCTCCGGGCGCACGCGGACCTCGCCGACGACCTTGACGCAGTACTCGGCGCGCAGGCCGTGCACCGAGTCCAGATCGCGGACGACGATCTGCACGGTGCCGGAGGCGTCGCGCAGGTCGATGAAGGCCACGCCGCCGTGGTCGCGGCGGCGGGCGACCCAGCCGGCCAGGGTGACGGTCGTTCCGGCGTGCTCCGCGCGGAGCGTGCCCGCGTCGTGCGTGCGGATCACAGCTGCTTCTCCTTCAGGGTGGATACGAGTGCTTCGAGGGCGACGGGGACCTGCTCGCCGGTGGTCATGTCCTTGAGCTGGACGACCCCGGCGGCGAGATCTCGGTCCCCGGCGACCAGGGCGAAGCGGGCGCCGGAACGGTCGGCGGACTTCATGGCGTTCTTGATGCTCTTGACGCCGAAGGCGAGGTCGGTGGCCACCCCTGCGCGGCGCAGCTCGACCACCTTGGCGAAGAGGACGTTCTTGGCCTCCTCGCCGAGCGCGACGGCGTAGACGGCGGTCGGCGCGGGCAGGTCGAGGACGACGCCCTCGGCCTCCAGGGCCAGGTAGGTGCGGTCCACCCCGAGGGCCCAGCCGACGGACGGCAGCGCGGGGCCGCCGATCATCTCGGAGAGCCCGTCGTAGCGGCCGCCGCCGCCGATCGCGGACTGGGCGCCGAGGCCGTTGTGCACGAACTCGAAGGTGGTGCGGGTGTAGTAGTCCAGGCCGCGGACGAGCTTGGGGTCGTCGGTGAAGGCCACGCCGTTGGCGGTGAGCAGCTCGCGGACCTTCTCGTCGTAGGCCTTGCAGTCCTCGCAGAGGTAGTCGCGCAGCATCGGGGCGCCGCCGAGCTGGGCCTGCACCGACTCGCGCTTGTCGTCGAGGACGCGCAGCGGGTTGATCTCCGCGCGGCGGCGGGTGTCCTCGTCGAGGTCGAGGCCGGCGAGGAACTCGACCAGGGCGGCGCGGTAGACCGGGCGGCACTGCTTGTCGCCGAGGCTGTTGAGCAGCAGCGTGTAGTCGCTCAGGCCGAGCGAGCGGAAGGCGTCGTCGGCGAGGACGATCAGCTCGGCGTCGAGCGCCGCGTCCTCCGCGCCGATCGCCTCGGCGCCGACCTGGGCGAACTGGCGGTAGCGGCCCTTCTGGGCGCGCTCGTAGCGGTAGTACGAGCCCGAGTACCAGAGCTTGACCGGCAGGTTGCCCTGCTTGTGCAGGTTGGCCTGGAGGGCGGCGCGCAGCACCGAGGCGGTGCCCTCGGGGCGCAGCGCGAGCTCGTCGCCGCCCTTGGTGGTGAGGTTGTACATCTCCTTGGTGACGATGTCGGTGGACTCGCCGACGCCGCGGGAGAAGAGCTTCACGTCCTCGAAGACCGGCGTCTCGACGTAGCCGTACCCGGCCAGGCGGGCGGGCGCGGAGAGGCGCTCGCGGATCGCCAGGAAGGTCGCGGAGCTCGGGGGCAGCAGGTCGTAGGTGCCCTTGGGGGCGGAGAAGGTGCTCAACGTCTCTTCCGTCACATTCCTCGTCGCGGGTGGGCCGGAGCGTCCTGCGCACCGGCCGCCTGCAGGAGGTACGGGTTGGTGGCGCGCTCGCGGCCGATGGTGGTCTGGGAGCCGTGGCCGGACAGGACCACGGTCTCGTCGTCGAGGGGCAGGCACACCCGGGCCAGCGATTCCATGATCGCCTTGCTGTCCCCGCCCGGGAGGTCCGTACGCCCGACGGAGCCGGCGAACAGCAGGTCGCCCGAGAACAGGACCGGGGGGATCTGGTCCGACGAGGGCGTCCGGAAGGTCACCGACCCCCTGGTATGGCCGGGGGCGTGGTCGACGGTGAGCTCCAGGCCGGCGAGCTCCAGCACGCTGCCGTCGGTGAGTTCGCGGACGTCGTCCGGCTCGCCGACGGTGATCGAGCCCATGATCTGCTGCCCGAGCGAGCGGCCCAGGCCGCGGCCCGGGTCCTTCATCATGTAGCGGTCCTCGGGGTGGATCCACGCCGGGACGCCGCGGGCGCCGCAGACCGGGACCACGGAGGCGATGTGGTCGATGTGTCCGTGGGTGAGCAGCACCGCGACCGGCTTGAGCCGGTGCTCGCGGACGAGGTCCTCGACGCCCCGCGCGGCCTCGTGGCCGGGGTCGACGATCACGCACTCCTCGCCGGCGGCCGGTGCGACCAGGTAGCAGTTGGTGCCCCAGGCTCCGGCGGGAAATCCGGCGACGAACACGTGAGTCCTTCGGTCGAGTCGGGCGGCGAGTCGGGGGGTCGCGGGCGGTCGTGTCACCGCCCGGTCACACCGCAGCCTACCGGCGGCACGGCACCGGGAGCGAACCAGATAGCCCGGTGGCGGAGCCGTTTGATCCCGTGCTTACGCCCGGGGTCCTTACACTTGGCCGCCTGCGGATGCGATGATCCGCACCGGAACCCCCCAATCCCCGCCTCAGCATTCACAGGAGACACGGCCGGTGGTCAGCAGCGAACAGCGGCGGCGGCAGCTCGCCCGCGAGAAGTACGAGCGCCAGATGCAGCGCCGGGCCGAGGCCCAGAAGCAGGCGCGCAAGCGCAACGTGCTGGTCGGCGCGGGCGTGGCCGTCGCGGTGGTCGCGGCTGCCGGTGCGGCCTGGGCGCTCGGCGGCTCGGACGGCGACAAGAAGGACGCGGCCGCGGCCCCCACGCCGACCGCGGCGGCCAGCCCGGTCAAGGGCTGCACCACGCCGGCCCCGGGCTCCCCGAACGGCAAGCAGTTCAAGACCGAGCCGGCGATGACGGTGGACACCAAGGCCTCGTACACGATGGCGCTGGACACCAGCTGCGGCAAGGTCACCGTCGCGCTGGACGCCGCGAAGGCCCCGCACACGGTGAACTCCTTCGCGTTCCTGTCGAACGAGAAGTACTTCGACCACACCAAGTGCCACCGGCTCACCACCGAGGGCATCTACGTGCTGCAGTGCGGCGACCCGACGGGCACCGGGTCCGGCGGCCCCGGCTACCAGTTCGCGGACGAGAACCTGACCGGCGCGACCTACCCGGCCGGCACGGTGGCGATGGCCAACGCCGGCGCGGGCACCAACGGCAGCCAGTTCTTCCTGGTCTACAAGGACACCCAGCTCCCGCCCAACTACACGCCGTTCGGCAAGGTGACGGGCGGCCTCGACGTCGTGCAGAACATCGCCGCGGGCGGTGTGCAGGGCGGCGGCGGCGACGGCGCGCCGGTGGCCGACGTCGTCCTCAACTCGGTGACCACGACGAAGGGTTGATCCCTCCGGGCGGTGACCGGCCGGCTCCCGGCCGTCCGGTCACCGCGATCGGCCGGGAAATCACCCGGCCCGGATGCGGACAGCACCGACGCTGGTCGCCTATGTTGCTGTTGTATAGGGTGCCCTGACCGTCGGCCGTCACCCTCGGCAGCACTCGGCGGCAGGACGGCGGACTCCACCGGTCCGCCGCACATTCAACTGTGGACGACGTGCCGACGCCGCTGCGGCGGGCGGGACGTCATTGGAGGAGGCGCTGTGAGCAGCGACCCGTGGGGCCGTGTCGACGAGCAGGGGACCGTGTACGTCAGGACGGCCGAGGGCGAACGCGTCGTCGGCTCCTGGCAGGCCGGCTCCCCGGAGGAGGCCCTGGCGTACTTCGAGCGCAAGTACCAGGGGCTGGAGGCCGAGATCGGCCTGCTGGAGCACCGCGTCCGGAAGACCGACCTGGCCGCCAAGGAGGCCCAGGTCGCCCTGGACCACCTCAAGGCCCAGGTGGCCGAGGCGCACGCGGTCGGCGACCTGGACTCGCTCGCCAAGCGCCTCGAGACGCTGAGCGGCGAGATCGAGTCCCGCCAGGCGGAGCGGCGAGCGGCCCGCGCGAAGGCCCAGGAGGACGCGCGTTCGGCCAAGGAGGCGCTGGTCGCCGAGGCCGAGCAGCTCGCCGAGTCGACCCAGTGGCGGGAGGCCGGCGACCGGCTGCGCGCCCTGGTGGAGACCTGGAAGGGCCTGCCCCGGCTGGACCGCAAGAGCGACGACGAGCTGTGGCACCGCTTCTCGCACGCCCGCTCGGTGTTCTCCAAGCACCGCAAGGCGCACTTCGCGGCGCTCGACAACGAGCGCGAGCACGCCCGGCAGACCAAGGAGAAGCTGGTCGCCGAGGCCGAGGCGCTCTCCGGCTCGACGGAGTGGGGCGACACCGCCGCGCGCTACCGCGACCTGATGGCGCAGTGGAAGGCGGCCGGGCGGGCGCAGCGGGACGCGGAGGAGGAGCTGTGGGCGCGGTTCCGCGGCGCCCAGGACGTCTTCTTCCAGGCCCGGTCCTCCGCGTTCAGCGAGCGGGACGCCGAGCAGGGCGAGAACCAGAAGCTCAAGGAGGCGCTGCTGCTGGAGGCGGAGGCGATCCTGCCGATCACCGACCTCAAGGCGGCGAAGGCGGCGCTGCGCGAGGTCAACGAGCGCTGGGAGGCGATCGGCCACGTGCCGCGTGCCGCCCGCGGCCAGCTGGACGGCCGGCTGAACGCCGTCGAGCGGGCGGTCCGCGAGGCCGAGGACGCCGAGTGGCAGCGCACCAACCCGGAGGCCAAGGCCCGCGCGGCCGGCATGACCGGTCTGCTGCAGCAGGCCGTGGACAAGCTGCAGGCGGACCTGGACAAGGCCCATGCGGCCGGCAACGCGAGCCGGGTCGCCAAGCTGGAGTCCGAGCTGGCGGGCCGTCAGGCCCTGCTGGACCAGGCCCAGAAGAGCCTGGAGGAGTTCGGCGGCTGACGCCCCGCTCCCCCGTGCACGACCGGAGGGCCCCCGCCGCGGCGGGGGCCCTCCGCCGTTCCGGTCGCCGCCCGTCCGGTCACAGCGGCCAGGTGCGGCCGTGCGCCCAGGCGGCGAAGTCCTGCCAGCCGACCTCGGGGTGGTCGCGGCGCAGCGCCGCGGTGTCGATGTCGAGCCCGGTCTCGGTGAAGTAGCGGAACATCGCGGCGAGGTCGGCGGAGTACGCCTCGATCTCGGCGAGCGGCAGGCGGCGGAAGCCGATCGGCCGGCCGGTGGCGGAGCTGAGCACCTCGGCGATCCCGGGGCAGGTCAGGGCGTCCGAGGCGAGGTCGATCCGCCGGCCGGCGAACTCGTCGGGGCGGGTGAGCGCGAGCGCGGCGAAGGCGCCGATGTCACGGGCGGGGACGAGCGCGAGCGGGCGCTCGGGCGGCATGGGGAGCACGAAGCCGCCCTCGCGCAGGCCCTGCAGGGTCCACTCCCCCGCGTAGTTCTCCATGAAGGCCGCGGGGCCGAGGACCGTCCAGGGCACGCCGAGCCCGGCGAGCCGGCGTTCGATCCGGTACTTGCTGTCGAAGTGCGGGATGCCGGTGTCGCGGTCGGCGTGCGCGGCGGAGGTGAACACGATGTGGCCGACCCGGGCGTCGGCGGCGGCCTCGACCAGGGCGGTGCCCTGGCGGACCTCGGTGGCGAGGTCCGTGCCGAACGGCGTCGACATGGCGAAGAGGGCGGCGGCACCGGCGAGGGCGGCGTCCAGGGACTCCCGGTCGTCGAAGTCGGCGGCCACCACCCGGGCGCCGGCGGCCGCGAGCGCGCGGGCGGCGGCCGAGTCGGGGGTGCGGGTGAGGGCGCGGACGGACAGGCCCCGCGCGAGGAGGGCGTCGACCACGGCGGCGCCCTGGGTGCCGGTGGCTCCGGCCACCGCGACATATGATGTCTGCGTCATGCAGACACTGTAGGACGAGTTCTCTGCGCAGCGCAGATAATTTATCGGGAGGATGCCCATGCGGCCGCACGACCTGGAAGCCGACTCCCGCCGCTACCTCGCCTCGTACGCGCTGTTCAACCAGGCGGTGGCGGACCGGCTCGGGCTGCACCCCACCGACGTGCAGTGCCTCAACCTGCTGGGCCTGGAGGAGGGACCGCTCACCACCGGCCGGATCGCCGAGCTGACCGGGCTCACCAGCGGCTCGGCCACCCGTCTGGTGGACCGGCTGGAACGGGCCGGCTACGTCACCCGCCGACGCGACGAGGAGGACCGCCGGCGGGTGCTGGTCGAACCGGTGCCCGAGGCGGCGGCCCGCCTCGGCGAACTCTGGGGTGAACTCGGCGAGGGCTGGGACGCGATGCTGGCCGAGTACACCGAGGAGGAACTCGCCTTCCTCGCCCGCCACATGCGCCGCACCACCGAACTCGCCGACCGCCAGATCCAGCGCCTCCGCGAGAGCAGGTGAACCCCGAGGGGTGCGTGGGGGCACCTCCCAGGCCTTCGGCCGGGGGTGCCCCCACACGCCCCTGAGGGGTGAGCCCTACTTCTTGGCCGAGGTGACCCGGTACACGTCGTAGACGCCCTCCACGCCGCGGACGGCCTTCAGGACGTGGCCGAGGTGCTTGGGGTCCCCCATCTCGAAGGTGAAGCGGCTCATCGCCACCCGGTCCCGGGAGGTCTGCACCGCCGCCGACAGGATGTTGACGTGCTGGTCGGAGAGCACCCGGGTGACGTCCGAGAGCAGTCGCGAGCGGTCCAGCGCCTCGACCTGGATGGCCACCAGGAAGACCGAGGACTGGGTGGCCGCCCACTCGACCTCGATCATCCGCTCCGGCTGCTGCGAGAGCGCCTCGACGTTCACGCAGTCCGAGCGGTGGATCGAGACGCCGTTGCCGCGGGTCACGAAGCCGACGATCGGGTCGCCCGGCACCGGGGTGCAGCAGCGGGCCAGCTTGACCCAGACGTCCTCGGTGCCCTTGACGATCACACCCGGGTCGCCCTTGGCGCGGCGCCGCAGCGAGCGGCTCTGGTGCGTCGGGGTGGCCGTCTCGGCGAGGTCCTCGGTCGCGCCCTCCTCGCCGCCGAGCGCCTGCACCAGCTTCTGCACGATGGACTGCGCGGCGACGTGGCCCTCGCCGATCGCGGCGTAGAGCGAGGAGATGTCGGGGTACCGCA
This sequence comes from Kitasatospora sp. NPDC085895, assembly GCF_040702125.1. Lineage (NCBI taxonomy): Bacteria > Bacillati > Actinomycetota > Actinomycetes > Kitasatosporales > Streptomycetaceae > Kitasatospora > Kitasatospora sp. NPDC085895. The sequence goes on from NZ_JBFBJY010000055.1 coordinate 8,574, forward strand.
TCTCGTGCGCCAGGGTGACCAGGGAGTCGCCGGTGAGGATGCGCTGGATCGGCAGGCCCTGCTTGCGCATGGCCCGGGCGATGGCCTCCTTGCCGTGCTCGATGGCCTCCTCGCGGCGTTCCTTGGAGAACCAGGCACGGATCTTGTTGCGGGCGCGCGGCGACTTGACGAAGGTGAGCCAGTCGCGGGAGGGGCCGGCGTTCTCCGCCTTGGAGGTGAAGACCTCGACGGTGTCGCCGTTCTCCAGCTCGGACTCCAACGGCACCAGGCGGCCGTTCACCCGGGCGCCGATGCAGCGGTAGCCGACCTCGGTGTGCACGGCGAAGGCGAAGTCCACCGGGGTGGCCTTGGCGGGCAGCGCTATCACGTCGCCCTTGGGGGTGAAGACGAAGACCTCGTTGCTGGAGAGGTCGAAGCGCAGCGACTCCAGGAACTCGCTCGGGTCCTCGGTCTCCTTCTGCCAGTCCAGCAGCTGCCGCAGCCAGGCCATCTCGTTGACGGCGTCGGCCTTGTCGTGCTTGCGGGCGTGCGCGGGGGTGTCGGTGCGGACCTTGGAGGCGCCGGCCACCGCGCGCTGCTTGTACTTCCAGTGCGCGGCGATGCCGTACTCGGCGCGGCGGTGCATGTCGAAGGTGCGGATCTGCAGCTCGACCGGCTTGCCGCCGGGCCCGATGACCGTCGTGTGCAGCGACTGGTACATGTTGAACTTGGGCATCGCGATGTAGTCCTTGAACCGCCCCGGCACCGGGTTCCACCGCGCGTGGATGGTGCCCAGCGCCGCGTAGCAGTCGCGGACGGTGTCGACCAGGACCCGGATGCCCACCAGGTCGTAGATCTCGGCGAAGTCGCGGCCGCGCACGATCATCTTCTGGTAGACCGAGTAGTAGTGCTTCGGCCGGCCCGTGACCTGGGCCTGGATCCGGGCGCCGCGCAGGTCGCCCTGCACCTGGTCGATCACGGTGGCCAGGTACTCGTCCCGCTTGGGCGCGCGCTCGGCCACCAGGCGCACGATCTCGTCGTACATCTTGGGGTAGAGGATCGCGAAGGCGAGGTCCTCCAGCTCCCACTTGATGGTGTTCATGCCCAGCCGGTGCGCCAGCGGGGCGTAGATCTCCAGCGTCTCGCGGGCCTTCTTCTCCTGCTTCTCCCGCTTGAGGTAGCGCATGGTGCGCATGTTGTGCAGGCGGTCGGCGAGCTTGATCACCAGGACGCGCGGGTCCTTGGCCATCGCGACGACCATCTTGCGCACGGTCTCGGCCTGCGCGGCCTCGCCGAACTTGACCCGGTCCAGCTTGGTGACGCCGTCGACCAGCAGTGCGACGGAGTCGCCGAAGTCCTGCCGGAGCGTCTCCAGGCCGTAGTCGGTGTCCTCGACGGTGTCGTGCAGCAGGCCCGCCATCAGGGTGGGGGCGTCCATGCCGAGCTCGGCGAGGATGGTCGCCACCGCGAGCGGGTGGGTGATGTACGGGTCGCCGCTCTTGCGCTTCTGGCCGCGGTGCCACTTCTCGGCGACGGCGTAGGCCTTCTCGATCTCCTTGAGCAGGACCGGGTCGGCCTTCGGGTCGTTCGCCCGGATGGTGCGGAACAGCGGCTCCAGGACGGGGTTGACCGCGCTGCTGCGCTGGCCGCCGAGCCGTGCGAGGCGGGCGCGCATGCCGCCGGAGGAGGGCCGGTGGCCGGGCGGCGGGGCGGGACGCGCCGGGCCGGCGCCGGAGGGCGCGGGACGGCTCTCGGGCGCGGCGGCCTCCGCGGTGGGCACAACCTCGTCGGGCAAGGACACTCCTCGGGGGCGCAAGGGCCTCCCCCTCGTTCGGGCGGTCGCGCCATCGGTCGCACCCGTCGGTCGTGCAACCGAGAGGGGATGAATCTTCATGGTACCGAGAGTGCGGCCCGGCCGGTCGGTCGCCCGGCGCGGAACCGGGACCCGAGGGCGCGGCGGCCGGCCCGCGGACCTGCCGCCGCGCCCGGGTCCGCGCGGGTCAGACGGTGACCAGGGCGTCCAGCGGCGCCCCGGCGAGGTGGCCGGTGAGCCGCTCGCGGCCCGGCAGGAAGCCGAGCTCCATCAGCACGACCACGCCGGCCAGCTCGGCGCCGGCCTCGCGGACGAGGTCCAGCGAGGCGCCGAGGGTGCCGCCGGTGGCGAGCACGTCGTCGACGACCAGCACCTTCTCCCCGGGCGCGAAGGCGTCGCACTGGACCTCCAGCGTGGCGGAGCCGTACTCGAGGTCGTAGGAGCGGGCGAAGACGTCGCCGGGCAGCTTGCCCTTCTTGCGGATCGGCACGAAGCCGAGGCCGGCCGCGAAGGCCGCGGGCGCGGCCAGGACGAAGCCGCGGGCCTCCAGGCCGACCACCTTGGTCGCCCCGAGCTCGGCGGCGCGGCCGGCGAGCGCCCGGGTGAGCGCACCGAAGGCCTCCGCGTCGGCGAGCAGCGGCGCGATGTCCTTGAACAGCACACCGGGCTTCGGGTAGTCCGGGACGTCCCGGATCCGGCTGGTCAGCAGCTCGGCGAGGACGGGGTCGGGGGAGGTCACGTGGGGTCCTTCGGGGGTCGGCGGGGGCCCTGCGGGCCTGGTGCGTGCAGCGGGCCGGACGTGGCCGGCGGGCCCGATCTGCGGTTCGACCTTACCCGCAGCGACACCCGGTGACGGAAAAGGTCCGGCCGGCCCGAGTCTCCTCGGGCCGGCCGGACCGTGCGGCGCGGTGTCCGGTCAGCGCTTGCCGGACGGGCGGCCCTTGCCGCGGGTGCGGGCGACCGGCTGGTTGCGCTGGCCGACCACGCCGGCGCCGACCTCCTCGCCGTCCTCCGCGTTCTCGGCGTCCTCCGCGGTGCCGGCGGCCTCGGCGGCCTTGGCGTCCGCGGCCCGGCGCTGCGCGACGCGCTTGGCGAGCGCGCGCATCTCCGGGGTCTGCTCCTTGAGCTGCGCGAGCAGCGGGGTGGCGACGCAGATCGACGAGTACGCGCCGGCGGCCAGACCGATGAACAGCGCGAGCGAGATGTCGTTCAGCGTGCCGGCGCCGAGCATGCCGCCGCCGATGAACAGCAGGGCGGTGACGGGCAGCAGGGCGACCACGGTGGTGTTGATCGAGCGCACCAGGGTCTGGTTGAGGCCCAGGTTGGCGGCCTCGCTGTAGGTGCGCCGGTTCTGCTTGGTGATGCCCCGGGTGTTCTCCTTCACGGTGTCGAAGACGACGACCGTGTCGTAGAGCGAGTAGCCGAGGATCGTCAGGAAGCCGATCACGGTACCGGGGGTGACCTCGAAGCCGACCAGGGCGTAGACGCCGATGGTGATCAGCAGGTCGTGGATCAGGGCGACCAGCGCCGCCAGTGCCATCCGCCACTCGAAGGCGATGGCCAGGTAGGCGGTGACCAGCACCATGAAGACGACCAGGCCGAGCAGGGCCTTCTGGGAGATCTGCTTGCCCCAGGAGGGGCCGATCACCTGGGCGTCGATGTCCTTGGTCGGGACGCCGATCTCCTTGGAGAGCTCCTGGGAGAACGCGGGACCGCTGATCTTCTCCTCGGAGCTGACCTGGATGCGGATCTTGCCGTCGCCGGTCTTCTGCACCTGCGCGGTGGTGTCACCGGTGATGTGGTTGGCGGCGTCCTGCGCCTGCGAGACCGTCAGGCCCTGCTTCTGGACGGTGTAGACCGAGCCGCCCTTGAACTCGATGCCCAGGTGCAGGCCCATCGCCAGGCCGATCGCCGCGACGAGGACGATGACGCCCGAGATGGAGTACCAGATCTTGCGCTTGCCGACGAAGTCGAAGCTGACCTCGCCCTGGTAGAGCCGGTGGCCGATGTTCCGAAGGGACATGGCGTCAGGCCTCCTTGGGGGCGTTGGCGGACGGGCGGCGACGGCTGCCGCGGATCGGCGGGCGGGCGCCGAGCCGCTTCGGGTCGAGGCCGGACCACGGGTGGCCGTTCGCGAAGAACTTCCGCCGCGCCAGCAGGGTGATCATCGGCTTGGTGAACAGGAAGATCACCACGATGTCGAGCAGGGTGGTCAGGCCGAGCGTGAACGCGAAGCCCTGGACCTTGCCGACCGAGACGACGTACAGCACCGCGGCACACAGGAACGACACGAAGTCGGAGACCAGGATGGTGCGGCGGGCGCGCGGCCAGGCGCGCTGGACGGCGGGCCGCAGCGGGGCGCCGTCGCGGACCTCGTCGCGGATGCGCTCGAAGTACACGATGAACGAGTCCGCCGTGATGCCGATGGCGACGATCGCGCCGCAGACCGCGGGCAGGTTCAGCGCGAAGCCGATGCTCCTGCCGAGCAGGCACATGATCGCGTAGGTCAGGACCGCCGAGACCAGCAGACCGGCGATGGAGACCAGGCCGAGGCCGCGGTAGTAGACGAGCGAGTACACGACCACCAGCACCAGGCCGATGGCGCCGGCGATCAGGCCGGCCTGCAGCTGGTCGCCGCCGAGCTGCGGGGAGACGGTGGTGACGTCGCTCATGTCGAAGGTCAGCGGCAGCGCGCCGTAGCTCAGCACGTTGGCCAGGCCCTTGGCGTCCTCCTGGCTGAAGCTGCCGGAGATGGTGGCCGAGCCGCCGGTGATCGACTGGCTGACGTACGGGTGGGAGACCACCTTGCCGTCCAGGACGATGGCGAACTGGTTGGCCGGGGAGGCCTGGGTGGCCAGGGTGCCGGTGGTGCTCGCGAAGGCCTTGGAGCCGTTGTCGTTGAACGACAGGTCGACCTGCCAGCCGCCGGCCCGCTGGGTGTCGAACAGGGCCGAGGCCTTGGACACGTCGGCGCCGTTCACGGCGACCGGGCCGAGCGCGAACTTGTACCAGACGCCCTGCTCCTTGTCGTAGGAGCAGCCGACCGCGTTCTTCTTCGGGTCGGTCTGGTAGTCCTTGCGCTGCTCCGGCTTGGAGCAGTCCAGCGCGGCGAACTGCTGCTGGACGTCGGCCGGCACGGTGCCCTGGGTGAGCGCCGCGGTCAGCTGCTCGGGGCTCATGCTGGTCGGCGCGGACGGGGTGGCACCGCCGCTCGGGGCCGCCGAGGCCGAGCCGGAGGCGGTGGCCGAGGGCTTCGCGGAGGTGGACGGATCGGCCTTCAGCGCGTCGCTCACCGCGCGGCCGGCCTTGCTGGCGCTGGCGCTGGGGGCGGTGGACGCCTTGCCGGAGGGGCTCGCGGAGGCACCGGACGCGTTCGCCGAGGCGCTCGCGGACGGGCTGGCGGAGCCGGACGGGGACGGCGAGCCGGTGTTCAGCGACGAGGGGTCGACCCCGGTCGGCGCGAGCGCGACCACGGGACGGAAGTAGAGCTTGGCAGTCGTGCCGATCTGCTCGATCGCCGCCTGCTTGTCACCGCCGTTGGGGATGTTGACGATGATGTTGCTGTCGCCCTGGGTCTGGACCTCCGCCTCGGAGACGCCCATACCGTTGACGCGCTTCTGGATGATGCCGGTCGCGATGTCCATGTTGGACTTGTTGATCGCGGCCTTGTCGTCCGACTTGGCGGTCAGGGTGACGCTGGTGCCACCGGCGAGGTCGATTCCGAGACGGGGCGTCTTGGTGCCCGTCCCGAACATGAGGGCGACCAGTCCGACGGTGACCACCAGGATCAGGGCCAGCGCCCGCCCCGGGTAACCGTCGCGCTGGCGCGACTTGGGTGTTGCCACCTTGCTCGTTTCTCCCTGTCCATGCCGCCGCGGGCCGCGCCCCGGTCCGGCGTGAGGCGGGACGAGGGACGGCGGCGCAGGGCGGCCCTGAGGTCATCTGGGCCGGCGGCCGGTTGCCGCACGGCCTGGGTGGGCCCGACCGTACTACTTGCTCTCGGTGGCGCCGGCCTCGGCGTCCTTGTCGAGGCTCAGCGGCTTCTCGGCGTCCTCGGCGACCTCGGCCTCGGCGGCCGGCTCCTCGTCGGCCTCCGCCGGGCGGCCGTTGATGATCGCGTCGTACTCGAGCGGCTCGAGCACGGCGGCGACGGCGCCCTTGGTGTAGTGCACCACCACGCCGGGGGCGACCTCCAGCTCGACGGTCTCGTCGTTGACCGCCTTGACCTGGGCGTACATGCCACCGATCGTCCGCACGCCGGCGCCCGGCTGGAGGGTCGCCTGCATCGACGCCGCCTGCTGCTGCCGCTTCTTCTGCGAGCGGAACATCAGGAAGATCGCGACGATCGGGAGGATGAGGATGATGAGATTAGCCACAGCCAGGGTCCTTTGCGGGCCGCCTCGGCCGGCGGCCTGGTATACGTCGGCCCGTCGGTCGAGAGGGGCGGTCCGGCGGAGTCTAGGCGACCCGCACTGTACGGACAACGCCAAGCATGCCAGTGTGCCGCCGAAAGTGGCGACCCTTGGCATGCACCCGTTTTCCGTGGCCGACTAGCGGCCGTCCGGGAACAAAGCGGCCTGGTCGGACGTCTTCGCCCCGCCGCCCTGCACGGGCGGAGCCATCCCGAGGTGGCGCCAGGCCGCCGCGGTGGCGATCCGGCCGCGCGGCGTCCGGGCGAGCAGCCCCTCGCGGACGAGGAAGGGCTCGGCGACCTCCTCGACCGTCTCGGCCTCCTCCCCCACGGCGACGGCGAGGGTGGACAGGCCGACCGGGCCGCCGCCGAACAGCCGCAGCAGCGCGTCCAGCACCGCGCGGTCGAGGCGGTCCAGGCCGCGGGCGTCCACCTCGTACACGTCCAGCGCCTGGGCGGAGATCTCCCGGGTGACCCGGCCGTCGTGCCTGACCTGGGCGTAGTCGCGGACGCGGCGCAGCAGCCGGTTGGCGATGCGCGGGGTGCCGCGGGAGCGGCCGGCGATCTCGGCGGCGCCGGCCGGGTCGATGTCGACGTCCAGCAGGGCGGCGGAGCGGTGCACCACCTGCTGCAGCTCGGCGGGGGCGTAGAACTCCATGTGGCCGGTGAAGCCGAAGCGGTCGCGCAGCGGGGGCGGCAGCAGGCCGGCCCGGGTGGTGGCGCCGACCAGGGTGAACGGCGGCAGTTCGAGCGGGATGGCGGTGGCACCGGGGCCCTTGCCGACGATGACGTCGACCCGGAAGTCCTCCATCGCCATGTAGAGCATCTCCTCGGCCGGCCGGGACATCCGGTGGATCTCGTCGAGGAAGAGCACCTCGCCCTCGGTGAGCGAGGAGAGGATCGCGGCGAGGTCGCCGGCGTGCTGGATGGCCGGGCCGGAGGTGATCCGGATCGGCGCGCCCAGCTCGGCGGCGATGATCATCGACAGGGTGGTCTTGCCGAGTCCGGGCGGGCCGCTGAGCAGGACGTGGTCCGGGGCGGTGCCGCGCTGGCGGGCGGCCTGGAGCACCAGGGAGAGCTGCTCGCGGACGCGCTCCTGGCCGATGAACTCCTCCAGCAGCTTGGGGCGCAGGGCCGCCTCGACGGCCTGGTCCTCGCCGTCGGCGGCCGCCCCCACCAGCCGGTCTGCCGCCGGGCGGTCGGCGGGGTCGGTGTCGTACGGGCTCATCGGGAGCGGCTCCAAAGTCGACATGACGACTGGTCGTCAGATGGTCAAAGCGTCGGCGGTCAGGCGGGCCCGGGGGCGGCCGGGGCCGGTCAGCGGGCCCGGTTGAGCCCCCGCAGGGCGGCCCGCAGCAGGGCGCCGATGTCCGGCACCTGCTGCGCCTCGGCCTCCGGCGTGACCGCGGCGACGGCCTCCTCGGCCTCGCGGGGAGCGTAACCGAGACCGACCAGCGCGGCGTGCAGCTGCTCGTGCCAGGGGGCCGGGCCGGTGGCGACCGGCTTCTGGGCGGGCACGGCGCCGTGCGGGGCGCCGAGCTTGTCCTTGTACTCCAGCAGCAGCTTGGCGGCCTTCGCCTTGCCGATGCCGGGCACCGCGATCAGCGCCTTCTCGTCGCCGCCGGCGACCGCGGCCCGCAGCGCGTCCGGGCTGTGCACGGCGAGCATCGCCTGCGCCAGCCGCGGGCCGACCCCGGGCGCGGCCTGCAGGACCTCGAAGAGGGCGCGCTCGTCGTCGTCGGCGAAGCCGAACAGGGTGAGCGAGTCCTCGCGCACCACCAGCGAGGTGGCGAGCCGGGCGCTCTCGCCGATCCGCAGCCCGGCCAGGGTGTTCGGGGTGCACTGGACGGCCATCCCGACCCCGCCGACCTCGACGACGGCCGTGCCGGCCGCGATGTGGGCCACCGGGCCCTGGACGAAGGCGATCATCGGCGGTGCTCCTGACGTGCGGCGGGGCGCCGGGCCGCGGGCGCCGGTGCGGACTTGGCGAGTGCGGCGGCGATGCGGCCCTGGGCGCCGCCCCGCCAGATGTGGCAGATGGCGAGGGCGAGGGCGTCGGCGGCGTCGGCCGGCTTCGGCGGGGCGTCCAGCCGCAGCAGGCGCTGCACCATGGCGGTGACCTGCGCCTTGTCGGCCCGACCGGAGCCGGTGACGGCGGCCTTGACCTCGCTCGGGGTGTGCAGGGTGACGGGGATGCCGCGGCGGGTGGCGCAGAGCATGGCGACGGCGCTGGCCTGGGCGGTGCCCATCACGGTGCGGACGTTGTGCTGGGCGAAGACCCGCTCGACGGCGACCAGGTCGGGCCGGTGCTCGTCGAGCCACTGCTCCAGGCCCTGCTCTATCCGCAGCAGGCGCACGCCGATCTCCGCGTCGACCGGGGTGCGCACCACGCCGACGCCAACCATCCGCAGCGGCCGGCCGGGGGCGCCGTCGACCACGCCGACACCGCACCTGGTCAGCCCCGGGTCCACGCCCAGTACCCGCACTCCGCACCCCGTCTTCCGTGTCGCCGCCCGGCCTGCTCCCTCGGCCCTCCGCAGGGTACCGGGCGGCACCGACAACGCCCGCGCCACCGCACCCGAACACGCCGCCGCCCGGCGGTCACGGGGACTGCCGGGCGGCGGGAAGGGCGTGATCAGGCGTCGAGCTCGGCCATGATCTCGTCGGAGACGTCGAAGTTGGCGAAGACGTTCTGCACGTCGTCGCTGTCCTCCAGCGCGTCGATCAGCTTGAAGATCTTGCGGGCGCCGTCGGCGTCCAGCTCGACCTGCACGCTGGGGACGAAGTTGGCGTCGGCCGAGTCGTAGTCGATGCCCGCGTCGACCAGCGAGGTGCGGACGGCGACCAGGTCGGTGGCCTCGGAGACCACCTCGAAGGCCTCGCCGAGGTCGTTGACCTCCTCGGCGCCCGCCTCCAGGACGACGTCGAGCACCTTGTCCTCGTCCACGCCGTCGGCCTTGGGGACGATCACGACGCCCTTGCGGGTGAACATGTAGGACACCGAGCCCGGGTCGGCCATCGAGCCGCCGTTGCGGGTCATCGCGACGCGGACGTCGGAGGCCGCGCGGTTGCGGTTGTCGGTGAGGCACTCGATGAGGACGGCCACGCCGTTCGGGCCGTAGCCCTCGTACATGATCGTCGAGTAGTCCGCGCCGCCGGCCTCGGCACCGGAGCCGCGCTTGACGGCCCGGTTGATGTTGTCGATCGGGACGGAGCTCTTCTTCGCCTTCTGGATGGCGTCGTACAGCGTGGGGTTGCCGGCCGGGTCGCCACCGCCGGTGCGCGCCGCCACCTCGATGTTCTTGATCATCTTGGCGAAGAGCTTGCCGCGCTTGGCGTCGATCACGGCCTTCTTGTGCTTGGTGGTAGCCCACTTAGAGTGGCCGGACATCGCCAGCTCCTTTACGTCGCCAAAGGGAAATGAACAGAGGAGATCTTACCGGTGTCGTCACCGCGGGGTGGCACACGGTCAGCGCGCCGCCCGCCGGACTCAGCGCAGGGCGTCCTCGACCATGCGCACGAAGTACTCGTGCACGCGGTGGTCGCCGGTGAGCTCGGGGTGGAACGAGGTCGCCAGCAGGTGGCCCTGCCGGACGGCCACGATGCGGCTGTCCGGGCCGTCGGCGGCCGGCACCTCGGCCAGCACCTCGACGCCCGCGCCCACCGACTCGACCCACGGGGCGCGGATGAACACGCCGTTGACGGGCGTCCCCTCCAGGCCGCGGAAGTCGATCGCCGACTCGAAGGACTCGTTCTGCCGGCCGAAGGCGTTGCGGCGCACCGTCATGTCGATGCCGCCGACGGTCTCCTGGTCGTCCCGGCCGTCGAGGATCTTGTCGGCCAGCATGATCATGCCGGCGCAGGTGCCGTAGACCGGCATGCCGTCGGCCACCCGGGCCCGCAGCGGGTCCATCACGCCGAACAGCAGCGCCAGCTTGGACATGGTGGTGGACTCACCGCCGGGGATCACCAGCGCGTCCACCTCGGCCAGCTCCTCGGCGCGGCGCACCGGGCGGGCGACCGCGTCGGCGGCGGCCAGCGCGATGAGGTGCTCGCGGACGTCGCCCTGGAGGGCCAGGACGCCGATGGTCGGGGTGCTGCTGGACACGGTGTTACCTCTTCGGTCGTGGCGGGGGGACGTGCGCCGGCCCGCCGCGCGGACGTGCTGGGCGGCGGGCCGGCGTGGCGCGGGTGGTTACCAGCCGCGGTTGGCGTAGCGCTCGCTCTCGGGCAGGGTGTCGCAGTTGATGCCGACCATGGCCTCGCCGAGGTTGCGGGACGCGTCCGCGATGATCTTCGGGTCGTCGAAGAAGGTGGTGGCCTTCACGATGGCGGCGGCGCGCTTGGCCGGGTCGCCGGACTTGAAGATGCCGGAGCCGACGAAGACGCCCTCGGCACCGAGCTGGCGCATCAGCGCGGCGTCGGCCGGGGTGGCGACACCGCCGGCGGAGAACAGCACGACGGGCAGCTTGCCGAGCTCGGCGACCTCCTTGACGAGCTCGTACGGGGCGCGCAGCTCCTTGGCGGCGGCGTACAGCTCGTTGTTGTCGAAGCCGCGCAGCTTGGCGATCTCGTTCTTGATCTGGCGCAGGTGGCGGACGGCCTCGACGACGTTGCCGGTGCCGGCCTCGCCCTTGGAGCGGATCATGGCCGCGCCCTCGGCGATGCGGCGCAGGGCCTCGCCGAGGTTGGTGGCGCCGCAGACGAAGGGGGTGGTGAAGGCCCACTTGTCGGAGTGGTTGACCTCGTCGGCCGGGGTGAGGACCTCGGACTCGTCGATGTAGTCGACACCGAGCGACTGGAGGACCTGGGCCTCGACGAAGTGGCCGATGCGGGACTTGGCCATGACGGGGATGGAGACCGCGGAGATGATCTCCTCGATCATGTTCGGGTCGGACATCCGGGCCACGCCGCCGTCCTTGCGGATGTCGGCGGGCACGCGCTCCAGGGCCATGACCGCGACGGCACCGGCGTCCTCGGCGATCTTCGCCTGCTCGGCGTTGACCACGTCCATGATCACACCGCCCTTGAGCTGCTCGGCCATGCCGCGCTTGACCCGGGCGGTGCCGATCTGCGGCTGGTCTGCGGTGATGGGGGTGGTGGACACGTAAGACCTCACTCGAAGATGAACCAGTGCTATCGACTTATCGTAGGCCCGGAACGCCCCTTACCGATGCGCCATACAGTCCAGCCGGACCGTCCGGGTACGACAAACAGTAGCCGTTCAGGCCGGGGCGCCTTCGGGGGTGAGCGCCGCCGGGGGCTCGTCGTCCATCTCGAACGCCATCGGGAAGGGCGCGCGCCCGGCCAGCCGGAAGTACCGGACGAGACGGTGCTCGCGCACCGCGCGGGCCGCCCGGACGGCGTCGTTGTGGAACCGCCGCGCCATCGGCACCCGGCGGACCGCGGCCGTGAGATCCGTCACGGCCTCCTTGCCGCCGGGCGCGTCCAGCAGCGCCGCGACCTGCTCCGGCTCGGCGAAGACCGCGCGCAGCGCGAGGCTCAGCTCGCTCTCCGCCACCTCCCGGTGCTCGTCCTCGGCCTGCCGGGCGGCGTGCGAGGCCTCGTACAGCAGCAGCGAGGCGGCCGGGTCGAGCAGCGAGGAGGTGGCCAGTTCCTGGGCCACCGAGGCGCGGCGCACCAGCTGGGCGTCGAGCGAGGCCCGGGCCGCGTCGATCCGCGCGTGCAACCGGTCCAGTCGGCCGGCCGTCCAGCTCAGGTACATCGCGAAGAGCACGACCGCGACGGCGGCCCAGATCCAGGTAGTCACGGCCGGTCAGGCTACAGGGCGGCCGCCCGGTAGACGTCGCGGTCCAGCTCCACCACGTTGACGGCGAGGTGCACCCGCCCACCGCCGACGTGCCGCTTCAGCAGGTCCAGCACCGCCTCGCTCAGCGCCGTCCGGGCTGCGGGGGCGCGCCCGGAGAGGATCTTCAGCTCCAGGTACACCATGGCCCGCTCCGGGTCGCCGTCGCCGAGGAAGGCGTCCTCGACCGGGCGGAAGCGGGTCTTGCACGACTCCACCGTGGTGTCGATCGCGGCCGCCACCAGCGGGTGCAGCTCCGCGGCGAAGGCCCGCGGGTCGAAGCCGAGGCGCGGCGAGTAGTCGACGGAGATCTGCGGCACGGGGCCCCCTCTGGTCTGTGCGGTCGCCTACGGGTCGGGCTTCCGGGTGCGCGGTCAGTCGCGGGCGGCCAGGCCGAACCGCTCGCGCCAGCCCACCCGCTCGTCCTCGGCCACCGGCGGCATGCCGTCGGTGACCGTCTCGTACACCGACAGGATGTCCGCGCCGACCGTCTCCCAGTCGAACCGCCGGACGTGCCGGGACGCCGCCTCGCGCAGGTCGCGCAGCCGCTCCGGGTCGCCGAGCAGCTTCACCGCGGCCGCGGCCAGCGCGTCGGCGTCCTCGACCGGGAACAGCTCGCCGGCCGCGCCGCCGTCCAGCACCTGCCGGAACGCGTCCAGGTCGCTGGCCAGCACCGGCGCCCCGGCCGACATCGCCTCGACCAGGATGATGCCGAAGCTCTCGCCGCCGGTGTTCGGCGCGACGTACAGGTCGACGCTGCGCAGCAGCCTGGCCTTCTCCTCGTCGCTGACCATGCCGAGGAACTCGACCTGCGCCCGCACCTCGGGGGCCAGCCCCTCGACGGCCTCCTCGCGGTCGCCCTTGCCGGCGACCAGCAGCCGGGTGCCCGGCCGCTCCTCCAGGATCCGCGGCAGCGCGGCGAGCAGCGTCGGCAGGCCCTTGCGCGGTTCGTTGATCCGGCCGATGAAGCCGATCGTCGCCGGGGCGCCGGTGCCGGCGAGCACGCCGCCCCGCCAGCGCGGGTCGGGCTCGGCGTCGGCGAAGAAGCGGACGTCCACGCCGTTCGGGATGACCACCGCGTCGCCGCCGAGGTGCTCGACCAGGGTGCGCCGGGCGTACTCGCTGACCGCGATCCGGGCGGACATCTTCTCCAGGCCCGGCTGCAGGATCGGCGAGGCGGCGATCATCGCCCGCGACCGCGGGTTGGACGTGTGGAAGGTGCCCACCATCGGCCCGGACGCCGACCACGCGGCCAGCATCGACAGGCTCGGCGAGGAGGGCTCGTGGACGTGCAGGATGTCGAAGCGCCCGTCGTTCAGCCAGCGCCGCACCCGGGCGGCGGACAGGATGCCGAAGCTGAGCCGGGCCACCGAGCCGTTGTACGGCACGGCGACCGCCCGGCCGGCCGAGACGACGTACGGCGGCAGCGCCGACTCGTCCTCGGCCGGGGCCAGCACCGACACCTCGTGGCCGAGCCGGATCAGGTGCTCCGCGAGGTCGCGGATGTGGAACTGCACGCCGCCGGGCACGTCCCAGTCGTACGGGCAGACGATGCCGATCCTCACTCCTGCGCCCCCTGCCCCGCGCCCGCGGCGCGATCGGTGCCGAGGTCGGCCAGCCACAGCTTCTGCAGCATGTGCCAGTCCTCGGCGTGCTCCCGGATGCCCTCGGCCCACACGTCGGCGAGCGCCTGCACCATGGCGGAGGTCCGCTCGCGCTGGTCGCCCTCGGCGGGCGGCGGGATCTCCGGGTGGATCTCGGCGCGCATCAGCGGGCCGTCGTACCAGAGCGTCACCGGGAAGAGCGCCGCGCCGGTGCGCAGCGCGAGTGCGGCCGGCCCGGCCGGCATCCGGGTCGGCTCGCCGAAGAAGTCCACCTGCAGGCCGGCCGCGGAGAGGTCCCGGTCGCCGAGCAGGCAGACCAGCTTGCCCTGGCGCAGCCGCCGGGCGAGCGTGCCGATCACCGACACGTCGGAGCCGGTCAGCGGCAGCACCTCCATGCCGAGGCCCTCGCGGTACGCCACGAAGCGGTCGAACAGCTGCTCCGGCTTGAGCCGCTCGGCGACGGTGGTGAACGGGTACCCGCCAGCCGAGGCGATCCAGGCGCCGGCGAGGTCCCAGTTGCCCATGTGCGGCAGCGCGATCACCGCGCCGCGGCCTGCGGACATCGCCTCGTTCAGCTGCTCCAGGCCCTTCACCGACATGGCGTCGGCGATCCGCTGCAGGCTCCAGGCCGGCAGCCGGAAGGACTCCATCCAGTACCGCATGTAGGAGCGCATCCCGGCCCGGGAGAGCTCGCGCAGCCGCGCCTCGTCCGCCTCCGGGTGCACCCGGCGCAGGTTGGCCTCCAGCTGCAGCACGCCCTTGCCGCGGCCGCGCCACACCCGGTCGGCGATCCGCTCGAACAGCGTGCGCGCCACCCGCTCGGGCAGCCGCTTCACCACCGCCCAGCCCGCCGCGTACAGCCAGTAGACCAATCGGTCCTTCACGCCGCCCCCTCGACTCCCGCCGTCTCCCGGTCGGCCTCCTGGGCCTCCCGCCGCACCGTCAGGATGCGCTGCATCACCGTCACCAGGCTGCCGGCCGCGACCACCCAGAGGGCGAACGGCAGCAGCCACTCCACGTACGGCAGGCCGAACGCGTGCAGGCCCGCCACGCCGGCCGCGACCAGGCTGATCACCAGTCGCTCGGCGCGCTCGACCAGGCCGTTGACGTTCACCGGGAAGCCCAGGCTCTCGCCGCGGGCCTTGGTGTACGAGACCACCTGGCCGCTGGCCAGGCAGAACACCGAAACGGCGCAGAGCAGGTCGTTGTTCCCGGTGCCCGCGTACCAGAGCGCCAGACCGCCGAAGATCGCGGCGTCCGCCACCCGGTCCAGCGTCGAGTCGAGGAACGCGCCCCACTTGGAGGAGCGCCCGGCCTGGCGGGCCATGTTGCCGTCGACCAGGTCGGAGAAGATGAAGAGGGTGACGGTGATCGTGCCCCAGAAGAACTCCCCGCGGGGGAAGAACACCAGGGCGCCCGCCACCGATCCGGCCGTCCCGATCAGCGTCACGGCGTCCGGGCTGACGCCCCAGCGCAGCAGCATCGCGGCGAACGGCGTCAGAACACGTGTGAAGAAGGCACGCGCGTATTTGTTGAGCATGGCCTTCCCGACCGCTCCGATCTCACCGGACTCCGCCCGCGGCCCCTGTGCCGCCGGGCGGCCGAGCGGATCGGCCCGCCCGGCTGGACAATGGTATCCACGCTGATCGCGGGGCTTCGCCGCCCCACGCCCCCGAGCAGCCCGCCGGCCCGACCGGCCCACCACGCACGGCACGGCGGCGCCCGACGCCCCCGGCCGTGAGCACCGCTTGTGACCCGCGCGAGCGCGCCGCAGCCACCCGCGAACAGCAGGAGAGCAGCCATGGCGGACCGAGCAGCCACCCACACCGCGGCCCCCACCGTCGAACGATCCGACCGGCTCCGCAACGTCGTCCTCATCGGCGCCACCGGAGCCGGCAAGACCACCCTCGCCGAGTCCCTCGCCCTCACCGCGGGCGCGCTCACACGGGCCGGCACCGTCCCGGACGGCACCACCGCCGCCGACCACGAGGACATCGAGCACCAGCAGCAGCGCTCCGTCCAGCTCGCGCTCCTCCCGCTGGCCTGGCAGGACTGCAAGATCAACCTGCTGGACGCGCCCGGCTACGCCGACTTCGCCGGCGACATGCAGGCCGCGCTGCGCGCCGCCGAGGCCGCCGTCCTGGTGGTCTCCGCCACCGACCCGGTCTCCGCGCACACCCTCGCGCTGTGGGGGGAGGTCCGGCTGCGCAACCTGCCCACCGCGATCGCCCTCACCCACCTCAACGCCGTCCGCGTCCACCTCGACGAGGTCCTCGCCACCCTCCAGGACGCCTTCGGCGAGGGTCACCCCGACTCCGTCCTGCAGCTGCACGACAGCGCGCTGAAGGACGGCCGGCTGCTCGGCTCCGTCGACCTGCTCACCGGCCGCACCTACGGCGAGCCCGGCGACCTGCCCACCGTCGACGAGGACCGCACCCACCTGGTCGAGGCGATCGCCGGCGAGGACGACGCCCTGCTGGAGCGCTGGGTCGCGGGCGAGGAGCTGGACACCGCCTCGCTGGGCGACGCGCTGCGCCGCGAGTTCCTGGCCGGCACCGCGCACCCGGTGCTCGCCACCGCGCCGCCCGCCGACCCCACCGGCACCGCACCCGGCGCCGCCGAACTCCTCGACCTGATCGCCGCGGTCTTCCCCTCCCCGCTCGACCGGGCCGACGACCTGCCCGCCTGTGACCCGGACGCCCCGCTCGCCGCCCAGATCGTGCACACCGGCGAGGACCCGTACGTCGGCCGGCTCAGCCTCGCCCGGGTGTTCTCCGGGACGCTGCGCCCGGACACCGTGCTGCACGTGCCCGGCGGCACCGACGAGAAGGTCGCCGGCCTGAGCTGCCCGTTCGGCAAGCAGCAGCGGCCCGTGCCGCACGCGCTCCCCGGCGACCTGGTCTGCCTCGCCAAGCTCACCGCCGCCCGCACCGGCGACACCCTCACCGAGGGCACCGAGGCCCTGGAGCCGTGGCCGCAGCCCGAGGCGCTGCTGCCGGCCGCCGTGCAGGCGCACAGCAAGGCCGACGAGGACAAGCTCGCCCAGACCCTCGGCCGGCTCACCGCCCAGGACCCGGCGCTGCGCGTCGAGCAGAACCCGGACACCCACCAACTGGTGCTCTGGTGCACCGGCGAGGCCCACCAGGCGGTCGTCCTGGACCGGCTGCGCAGCCGCTACGGCGTGCACGTGGACACCGTCGACTACAAGGTCGCGCTGCGCGAGACCTTCGCCGCCAGCTCCACCGGGCACGGCCGGCACGTCAAGCAGTCCGGCGGGCACGGCCAGTACGCGATCTGCGACCTCACCGTCGAACCGCTGCCCGGCGGCGGCTTCGAGTTCGTCGACAAGGTGGTCGGCGGCGCGGTGCCGCGCAACTTCATCCCCTCGGTGGAGAAGGGCGTCCGTGCCCAGCTCGCCCACGGGGTGCTGGCCGGCTACCCGATGGTCGACGTCCGGGTCACCCTCACCGACGGCAAGGCCCACTCGGTGGACTCCTCCGACGCGGCCTTCCAGACCGCGGGCGCGCTGGCGCTGCGCGAGGCCGCCGCCAACGGACGGATCCAGCTGCTCGAACCGGTCGACGAGGTGCAGGTGCTGCTGCCGGACGAGTACCAGGGCGCGGTGCTCAGCGACCTCTCCGCGCGCCGCGGCCACGTGCTGGGCACCGAACCGGGCGGGCCGGGGATGAGCCTCGTCCGCGCGGAGGTGCCGGAGCTCGAACTCGTCCGCTACCCCGTCGAGTTGCGCTCCATCTCGCACGGCACCGGACAGTTCTCCCGCAACTACCTGCGGCACGCCCCGATGCCCCCCACCCTCGCCGCCCGCTACGAACACGCCTCGTAGGGCCGAACCGCCCAGGGGGCAGCCCCCGGAGAGCCCCCCGCCCCTAGGGCAGCCGCCGCGGCATCGCGCAGGCCGGCGTCCCCGCCGGCAGCAGGTGGCGGTTGCGGGAGACCCAGCGGTAGACGGCGGCGGCGATCGGCCGCACCGGAGGAAGCGCCAGCACAGCGCCCGCGTACGCCCAGGCGCCGCCGGAGCGCATCAGCAGCCGGGCGACCGCCTGCGCCCCGCCGTACACCCGTCCGCCGGGGGTGATCCACAGCACCTCCCGGCCGGCCCGTTCCTCGGTGACCAGGCCGTGCCCGCCCGCCCCGGCGTCCAGGGCCGCGAGGTCGGCGTACTGGTACGGCACGGCCTGCCAGCCGCCCGAGGAGAGGGAGGCCCGCGGGTAGCGTTCGGCCCAGGTCACGCAGCTGGTGCAGAAGGCGCAGTCCCCGTCGAAGACCAGCACGGGATCGTGCGCGATGAGTTCGGCCATGCCCCGATCCTCCCGCACCGCGGGCCGCCGCCGGCCGGCGTGACACCCCGGAGGATCGAACCGGCCGCGAAGTGGGCATGATCCCCTCACGGTGCTCGGCCGCGGGCGGCTGACGCCGGTTCAGACGATCTTGCCCGCGACCGGCCGGAGGCGCGATAGCCTGCGGCCGACAAGGGCGGATCCAGGGGAGGAGGGGCAGCCGCCGTGACCCAGCTCGACATGACCCCGGGTGCGCAGGTACCCCGCACGGACGTCGGCCCGCAGACCGCCGTCACTTCGGCGCTCTCCTCCGCGGCCTACCGCGACGGCAGCTTCCGCGAGTTGGAGGAGAAGCTCGGCGCCAAGCTGAAGAACGGCCGCTTCGAGCTGTTCCGGCCGAGCGCCGGCGAGGCGTTCAGCCGGGCGGTGATCGACCGGACGCTGCCCGCCAAGCGGAACCCGCTGGTGCCGTCCTTCGGCACCGACGTGCGGATGGTGGTCGAGCACTGCCTGGCCGCCAACGACCTGCGCCACGCCCGGGACCGGCAGCTCGCCCTGGTCACCGTGGTCTGCGGGCTGCTCTTCCTGCCCGGCGCGCTGGTCTGGCTGGCCGCCTTCCAGGTGCGCGCCCAGCTGAAGAAGACGCATCCGGCCCGGGAGGGCTTCTACGGCACGCTGGCGCTGCTCGCCGCCTGCGGCCTGGCCCTGCTGTTCGCGATCCGCCCGCCGGTGGACGGCCCCTGGTCGCTGTACTTCCGGCTGATGATGCTGGCCCCGGTGGTCGGCTGGTTCGTCGCCCGGCGGATCTGCCTGCGCAGCACGATCGACCTGCGCACCCGCTGGCAGTCGCTGCTGGAGGGCGGCGCGGTGGCCGCGACGGTGCCGCAGGCGGTGCCGCGCGACGACCTCGACCGCAAGGCCACCGACCTGCGCGCCAGCCTGGAGCGGCTGACCGCCGAGCAGGAGACCAACATCCACCACTACGCGGGCCGCAAGGGCCTGCTGGGCGCCGGCATGCGCTGGGTCGCGGTGGAGATGAACGAGGACCTCCGGCCGGCCGCGGGGCACGCGGACTTCCGGACCTTCCACCGCTGGGACCTCGCCCGCAAGATCGCCGAGCGGCTCGGCTCCGTCGCGGCCAGCGAGGTGCCGGGCGGCGACATGCCGCACGTCTCGGTCGCCCACTGGGTGGTGCAGGACATCCCGGAGGGCGCGGACGAGATCGCCCGCCCGTCCACCCCGGAGATGGACGGCTACCGGATGCGCGACTTCGGCATCCAGCAGATCGCCAACCGGCAGACCATCGGCACAGACACCGACACCAACGTGGCCGCGCAGTTGGTGCTGCACAACGGCCAGGTGGTCGCCACCGTCACCGTCAAGATCACCGTGCTGGGCCGCAACCTCCGGGTCTCCGTGTACGGGCACGCCCTCGGGCCGCTCAACGGGCTGTTCACGGCCAAGCCCAAGCCCAAGGAGAAGAACGTCCCGAAGACCGGCAAGTTCTGGGAGGAGAAGACGATCGTCCTCCCGCTGATCGACGACGACGAGGTCGTCCGGCAGGCCGTCCGGGCGCCGTTCCACAAGATCCCCGGGCTGCTGAACTGGCTGGGCGGCTCGCTGACCCTGCCGGAGCCGTTCTGCCTCCGCCAGGCGTGGACGGACAAGACCTGGGACAGCCGGGCGAAGAGCGACTCGGTGCTCTACAGCGCCCAGCCGATCTTCAACATGGTGCAGACCACCACCATCGAGTTCCTCGCCGACCACGACGTGGACGTCGAGCGGTTCACCAACCGCGCCAACATCAGCCGCTCGGAGAACCAGGCCGTCCGCCCCTTCAAGGCCGACGCCTACGACGCCGGCTGAGCCGCCCGGACCGACGCCGCAGGGCCGGAACCGCGAGGACTCCCTCGGGTACCGGCCCTGCGGCGTCCGTGCGGTGGGCTCAGCCCTGCGGCCAGGCGTCGGCCAGCATCTTGCGGGTGTCCGCGAGCAGCTGCGGCAGCACCTTGGTGTGGCCGACCACCGGCATGAAGTTGGTGTCCCCGCCCCAGCGCGGCACCACGTGCTGGTGGAGGTGGGCGGCGATGCCGGCGCCGGCGGCGGCGCCCTGGTTCATGCCGATGTTGAAGCCGTGCGCGCCCGAGGCGGTGCGCAGCGCCGTCATCGCGTGCTTGGTGAGCAGGGCGAGCTCGGCGGTCTCGGCCTCGTCCAGCTCGGTGTAGTCCGCGACGTGCCGGTACGGGACGACCATCAGGTGGCCGCCGTTGTACGGGTAGAGGTTGAGCACCGCGAACACGGACGAGCCGCGGGCCACGACCAGGCCCTCCTCGTCGGTGAGCCCCGGGATGCCGCAGAACGGGCAGCCGTCGTCCGGGGACGGCCCGGTGGGCTTGTTCTCACCCTGGATGTAGGCCATCCGATGGGGGGTCCACAGGCGGCGGAAGCCGTCCGGCTCCCCCACGCCCCGCTGCAGTTCGGGCTCACTCGTCATGCCGATCAGCATATGCGTCCCGACAGGCGGGACGAACAGGCCGGGGCGGGTCCGTCCGGACCCGCCCCGGCCTCGTGCGTCCGAGGTCAGACCTGGATGCGGCGCTGAACCGCGTCCACGATCTCGGCCACCGCGTCGGCGACCGGCACGCCGTTCTTCTGCTCGCCGTCGCGGTAGCGGAAGGACACCGCGCCCGCCTCGACGTCGTCGTTGCCCGCGATCAGCATGAAGGGGACCTTCTGCTTCTGGGCGTTGCGGATCTTCTTCTGCATGCGGTCGTCGGAGGTGTCGACCTCGACCCGGATGCCGTGCTTCTTGAGCTCGGCCGCGACGTCCAGCAGGTACGGCACGTGCTCGTCGGTGATCGGGATGCCGGTCACGGTGACGGGGGCCAGCCACGGCGGCATGGCGCCGGCGTAGTGCTCCAGCAGCACCGCGAAGAAGCGCTCGATCGAGCCGAACAGCGCACGGTGGATCATCACCGGGCGCTGGCGCGAGCCGTCCGCCGCGGTGTACTCCAGGTCGAAGCGCTCCGGCAGGTTGAAGTCGAGCTGGATGGTCGACATCTGCCAGGTGCGACCGATGGCGTCCTTGGCCTGGACGGAGATCTTCGGGCCGTAGAAGGCCGCGCCGCCCGGGTCCGGGACGAGCGGCAGGCCCTGCTTCTCGGCCACGCTGGCGAGGACGGCGGTGGCCTCCTCCCAGGTCTCGTCCGAGCCGACGTACTTCTCCGGGTCCTTGGTGGACAGCTCCAGGTAGAAGTCGGTCAGGCCGTAGTCGCGCAGCAGGTTGAGCACGAAGGTGAGGGTGGAGTCGAGCTCCTCCGCCATCTGCTCACGGGTGCAGTAGATGTGCGCGTCGTCCTGGGTGAAGCCGCGGGCGCGGGTCAGGCCGTGCACCACGCCGGACTTCTCGTACCGGTACACCGTGCCGAACTCGAACAGGCGCAGCGGCAGTTCGCGGTAGGACCGGCCGCGCGCGTCGAAGATCAGGTTGTGCATCGGGCAGTTCATGGGCTTGAGGTAGTAGTCCACGCCCTCGTCGAGCTGCATGGGGGGGTACATGCCGTCGGCGTACCAGTCCAGGTGGCCGCTGGTCTCGAACAGCTTCCCCTTGGTGGCGTGCGGGGTGTAGACGAACTCGTAGCCCTCCTCCTCGTGCCGACGGCGCGAGTAGTCCTCCATGGCCCGGCGGATGATGCCGCCCTTGGGGTGGAAGACGGCGAGGCCGGAGCCGATCTGCTCCGGGATCGAGAAGAGGTCGAGCTCGTTGCCGAGCTTGCGGTGGTCGCGCTTCTCGGCCTCCACCAGGAAGTCGAGGTGCGCCTTCAGCTCGTCCTTGCTCGGCCAGGCGGTGCCGTAGATGCGCTGCAGCATCGGGTTCTTCTCGCTGCCGCGCCAGTAGGCGGCCGCGTTGCGCATCAGCTTGAAGGCCGGGATGTGCCGGGTGCTCGGCAGGTGCGGGCCGCGGCAGAGGTCGCCCCAGCACTGCTCGCCGGACTTGGCGTCCAGGTTGTCGTAGATGGTCAGCTCGCCGGCGCCGACCTCGACGTCGGCGCCCTCGCCGGCGGTCGCGGCGGAGCCCTTGAGGCCGATCAGCTCCAGCTTGTAGGGCTCGGCCGACAGCTCGTCGCGGGCGGCGTCGTCCGAGACCACGCGGCGGGAGAACTTCTGCCCGCGCTTGATGATCTCCTGCATCTTCTTCTCGATGGCCTTGAGGTCATCGGGGTGGAAGGGCTTCTCGACGTCGAAGTCGTAGTAGAAGCCGTCCTTGACCGGCGGGCCGATGCCGAGCTTGGCCTCGGGGAAGAGCTGCTGCACGGCCTGCGCCATGACGTGCGCGGTGGAGTGCCGCAGGATGTCGAGGCCGTCCTTGCTGGAGATCTCGACCGGCTCGACCTCGTCGCCCTCCTGGACGGCGTAGGCGAGGTCCTTCAGCTGGCCGCCGACGCGGGCGGCGATGATCGAGCGGTCGTCGGCGAAGAGCTCGGCGGCCGTGGTGCCCGTGGTCACCACGCGCTCTTCCCGATCGGGTTCGCGGTTGATGATGATCCGGACGTCGGTCACCGGTCTCTCCTGACATCTGTGGTCCGCAGCACTCTGCTGCGCACGTCGATGGTACCGAGAGCGGCGGCTCCGGTGCGCACCGCGCTCTCCCCCGCGCCACGGCCGCCCCACCGGCCCGCGCGGCCCCTCCCGCACCCCGCACCGCACCCGTCCCGGGGCCCCGGGACGATGAGCGGCCCCGGCGTGCGGTTGAGCGGCTGTCAAGTGCGGTATCACCAGGACAGAGCACGGTGCGCCCCTGGTCCTCGGGGGCGCGCCGGGCAACAGCCCGGCGGCACTTGAGGGGCAGTCATGCAGAAGTCCCGACCCTGGTACGAGGGGCCGATCGCCTCCTTCGACACCGAGACCACCGGCGTGGACGTCGAGCACGACCGGATCGTCTCCGCCGCACTCGTCCTGCAGTCCGCCCCCGGCAGCGCCCCGGCCACCACAACCTGGCTGGCCGACCCCGGAGTTCCGATCCCCGAGGGTGCCCGCGCGGTGCACGGCATCAGCGACGAGCACGCCCGCGCCCACGGCCGCCCGCCGCGCGCGGTGGTCTCCGAGATAGCCCGCGCGCTCGCCGAGCTGTCCCTCGCCGGCGTCCCGCTGGTGGTCATGAACGCCCCGTACGACCTCACCCTGCTCGACCGCGAGCTGCGGCGGCACCGCGGTGGTTCGCTCGGCGAGGCGCTCGGCGGCACCGAACTCCTGGTGCTGGACCCGCGGGTGCTGGACAAGCACGTCGACCGCTACCGCAAGGGCCGCCGTACGCTCACCGATCTGTGCGCCCACTACGGGGTGCGGCTGACCGGTGCCCACGAGGCCGCGGCGGACGCGACCGCCGCCCTCGACCTGGTGCGGGCCCTCGGTGTCCGGCACCCGGAGCGGCTCGGTGCGCTGTCGGTCCCCGAACTCCACGTCCGGCAGGCGGTCTGGCACGCGGCGCAGGCCCGCGGGCTGCAGGACTGGTTCGACCGGGAGGGCACCGCGGAGCGGGTGGACACCGCCTGGCCGCTGCGTCCGGCCCGTTGCGGCTGCGGCCGGCCGCTCACCACCGAGCACCGCTGCGAGGCCGCGGCCTGAACCGCGGGCCGACCGGCCCCGGAGCCGGAGGCGACGGGAGATGCCGACGGGTGCCGACGGGTGCCGACGGGTGCAGACAACGACAGAGGCCCCGGCCGCACTTGGCGGCCGGGGCCTGCTGCTCGGTGGGCGATACTGGGATCGAACCAGTGACCCCTTCGGTGTGAACGAAGTGCTCTCCCGCTGAGCTAATCGCCCGGGCAACGAGAAGAACAGTACCACCTCCGCGCCCGCGGCCCCAATCCGTTCCCGCCGGGGCCCGACCGACGCTCCCCCAGATCGCCTCCGGGACAGCTCCGGTGAAAGTCCGTCAGACCGCGGGAGCCTTTCGGAAATCATCGGAAAACAACATAAGGCCCAGACCGTAAATGGTCTGGGCCTTACATCGGAACTGCATTCCGGGTGGGCGATACTGGGATCGAACCAGTGACCCCTTCGGTGTGAACGAAGTGCTCTCCCGCTGAGCTAATCGCCCGGGTGCAGGGAAAACATTACCCCATCCGCGGGGGTGCTCCGAACACCCTCCCGGTCAGTGCAGGTCCCAGGGCAGTACCGCGCCGTACCGCCACAGGTACCAGCCGAGGAGGGCACCGATGATCACCAGGCCGATCACGGTCAGCGTGATGTTGCGGCGGCGCACCTTCGGGTCCAGCGCCCGCTCGGCCGCCTCGGCGACCTTCCGCCGCGTCCAGCGCAGCACCAGCTGGGCCCAGACGAACTCGGTCGCCCAGACGCCCATGCCCAGGAAGATGACCACCCACCCGGGGCCGGGCAGCGGCAGCAGGACGACGCCGAGCCCGACCACGGCCAGGCCGACCAGGAAGACCACCACCTGCCAGCTCAGGTGCAGCGGCCGCGACCGCCGGATGAACGCCGGGGCCCGCGAACCGAGCGGCCGGTCCCCGCCGTCCCGCTCCTCGCCGTCCCCGCTCCCGCCCTCGCCACCGTCGGACGCCATGGGTGCCCCGTCCTCGACCCGGTCAGGATTGTCGTTTCGTACAGCCATGCGGGAAAAGTACCCGAGATACCCGCCGGTACGGGGCCCGACTCCCCGCCGCCGCCGATTCCGCAATGCGCCGGAAGGGGTACGACACGGCGTTGAATCGGGACAGAGGGGTTTACACCGGGCTTTCGGGTGGGATGGTCCGTTCGCCGACGTGCGATTCCCCGAGCGCACACTGAGCGAAAGGCCCTGGCGCTTATGAACACCACGGTCAGCTGCGAGCTGCACCTGCGCCTCATCGTGTCCAGCGAGTCCTCCCTGCCCGTCCCCGCGGGCCTGCGCTACGACACCTCGGACCCCTATGCCGTGCACGCCACCTTCCACACCGGTGCCGACGAGACCGTCGAGTGGGTGTTCGCCCGTGATCTCCTCGCGGAGGGGCTGCACCGACCGACCGGGACCGGCGACGTGCGGGTGTGGCCCTCGCGCAGCCACGGTCAGGGGGTCGTCTGCATCGCCCTGAGCTCTCCGGAAGGAGAAGCCCTGCTGGAAGCCCCGGCGCGGGCGCTCGAGTCGTTCCTCAAGCGCACCGACGCCGCCGTGCCGCCCGGCACCGAACACCGTCACTTCGACCTCGATCGGGAGCTGTCCCACATCCTCGCCGAAAGCTGACCTCGCTGCGGCGGGCCCGCCTCGGCGCGGCCACGCCCACTGCGTCCGTCCTACTCGGGGGCACGGTCGCACCTGCCGCCACGCACCACCGGCGGTCTCGGGATCACCGACGGGCCCGCCCGGCCCGACGGTGTGGCGCCCGGCGGTACGGCCGGTCATCCGCAGGGGTGGCCGGCCGTACCGCCGGGCGCTTTCCTTCGCTCGGACGGCGCGGCCCGGTAGAGTCGCGGGTGACGACCGACGAGGGGCCGGTGGGCCCCCGCCGCGCGAGGAGCCCACGTGCTGATCACCCATGACACCGAGTGCGCGCTGAGCATTCTGGTCGAGCTGCTCAACACCGCCCCGGAGGCGTGCGGCTCGGAGCAGCTGCCGGACACCGCCGCGCTCGACGCGTTCGTGGTCAAGCAGGAGATCAGCGAGATCGACTCGCTGACCGGCGCAGACCTGGCCTCGGTGCAGCTGCTGCGCGGCCGGCTGCG
The DNA here is from genome assembly GCF_040702125.1 of Kitasatospora sp. NPDC085895. Lineage (NCBI taxonomy): Bacteria > Bacillati > Actinomycetota > Actinomycetes > Kitasatosporales > Streptomycetaceae > Kitasatospora > Kitasatospora sp. NPDC085895. Next base: position 34,204 of record NZ_JBFBJY010000055.1, read on the forward strand.
CGAGGTGTTCTCCGCGCGCTCCACCGAAGAGGCCGCGGAGCTGGTGAACGCCGTGGTCGCGGCGGCCGGCACCACGCCGCGGCTGACCAACCACGACCACCACGACTGGCACATCCACTACTTCGCCCCGCACGCCGCGATCGGCGACCACCTCGCGGCCGAGCTCGGCATGGCGCTCGCCTTCATCGTGATGGCCGGTGAGCGCGAGCGGCTGCGGCGCTGCGAGGCCCCCGACTGCGAGCGCGTCTTCGTCGACCTCTCCCGCAACCGCTCGCGCCGCTACTGCGACAGCCGCACCTGCGGCAACCGGCTGCACGTCGCCGCGTACCGCGCCCGGCAGCGCTCCGCCGAGGCCGAGGCGGTGGCCGCGGGCTGACCGGCCCGCCCGCCCGGCGCCCAGCGGTGCGAGGCGGCCGGGCGCGGCCCCCGCGGATGAAAGACTGGGGGCATGACCGACGCCTCCCTCCCCCGCCTCGAATTCTGGTGCGACCTGCAGTGCCCCGACTGCCGCACCGCCCTGGACGACGTCCGGGCGCTGCGCTCCGGCTACGGCGACGAGTTCCGGATCGAGCTGCGGCACTTCCCGCTGGAGAAGAACAAGCACGCGTACGCGGCCGCCCAGGCCGCCGAGGAGGCGTTCGCCCAGGGCAACGGCTGGGCGTACGTCGAGGCCCTGCTGGAGCGGACCGAGGAGCTCGGCCGGGACGGCGAGAAGACGCTGCTGGCCGTCGCCGCCGACCTGGGGCTGGACGCGGACGAGGTCGACACCGCGCTGATCGACGGGCGGCACACCCTGCTCGTCGACGCCGACCAGGCCGAGGGCCGGGCGATCGGGGTCACCGGCACCCCGACCTACGTGATCGCCGGGCAGCGGCTGGACGGCGGCAAGAGCCAGGAAGGGCTGCGCGCCCGGATCGTGGAGCTGATCGAGGAGAACCGGGGCTGACCGCCGCACCCGGCGGGGCCGCGGGCCCGGCCGGCCGGCGTCCTCAGAGCAGCTGCTTGCCGAGGACCCGCCGGGTGATCCGGTAGCCGAGCGAGGCGTAGAGCCCGACGGCCACCGTGTTGCTGCTGAAGACGTTGAGCCCGAGGTCGTGCACGCCCGCCGCGAGGCACTCGTGCTCGGCGGCCAGCATCAGGGCGCGGCCGAGGCCCCGGCCACGGTGCTCCTCGTCGACCTCCACCACCATCACCCAGGCCAGCGGGCGGCCCTCCGGCGAGACCTCCTGGCGCAGGTGCAGCCAGAGGCTGCCGAGCGCGCGGCCGTCGCCGTCGACAAGCCGGCGCAGTACGACGCCCGGGGTGTCCGGCCCCTGCGGCAGGACCTGGCGGTGGTCGGCCTCCGCCTTGGCCTCGGCCTGCTGCGCGGTGAGGCCCGAGGAGCGCAGGTCGTGCAGGTATCCGGCTCTCGCGGCGGCCAGCCACTGCGGGTACTCCGCCGCGCCGATCGGACGGACGGTCAGCCCGTCCGGCAGTGCCGGTGCCCGGCCGAGCCGCTTGGCCATGTTCTGCATCCGGTCGGTGTAGCCGAGCGCCCGGGCCAGGGCGAGCGCGCCCTCCGCCTCCGCGGGAACGGTGACGTCGGCGCGGCTGCAGCCCCAGCCGCGCAGCACCTCCTCGGCCGCGAGCACGCCGACCGTGCCGCGGCCCCGGCGGCGCCCCTCGGCGACCTCCAACTCGGCGATCTCGCCCCACCACTGGTCGCCGCGCGGCAGCGCGGTGGTGCGCAGCCCGCCCACCGGGCGGCCGTTGACGCAGATCTGCCAGCGGCGGCTGCGGCCGCCGCCGGGCAGCAGCTCCTCGGCGCCCCCCGGGCGCAGCGTTGTGGTCATACCGGCTCCCCTGCCCCGGCGGCGGCCGCACTACGCCTGTGCGGCCGTCGGCGGCGCGGCCCGGTCAGGGGTCGAGGTCGTCGCCGCTTCGCTCGGCGAACTGGGCCATCGCCTTGAGGGTGATCGGCCCGGGGGCGGGCAGCTCGTGGCCGTCGATCCGGTGGACGCCCTGGACGTCGCGGAGGGTGGAGGTCAGGAAGACCTCCTCGGCCTCGAACAGCGCCTCGAAGGGCAGGTCGGCCTCCTCGGCGCCGCTCCAGTCGACGACCAGCCGGCGGGTGATGCCGGCCAGGCAGCCGGACTCGAGGGGCGGGGTGAGCAGCCGGCCGCCGAGGACGACGAAGACGTTGGAGCCGGTGCCCTCGCAGAGCCGCCCGGCGGTGTTGGCGAAGAGCGCCTCGGAGGCGCCGGCCCGGTGCGCGGTCGCGAGCGCCACCACGTTCTCGGCGTAGGAGGTGGTCTTGAGGCCGGCGACGGCGCTGTGCTCGTTGCGGCGCCACGGCACGGTGACCACCGCGGTGGTGTCCGGGCGCGGCTTGGCGGTGCCGAGGGCGACGACCAGGGTGGGCGCGTCCTCGCCCCGCTCGGAGCCGAGCGGGGAGGTGCCGCCGGTGTAGGTGATCCGCATCCGGCCGAGCGGCATCGGGTTGGCGGCGAGCACGGCGGCGCAGGCCTCGCGGACGGCGTCGTGGTCCGGGTCGGCGAGGCCGAGGCCGCGGGCGGAGCGGGTGAGCCGGTCGAGGTGGCGGGTGAGCGCGAAGGCCTGCCCGTCGACGGCCTTGACCGTCTCGAAGACGCCGTCGCCGACGGTGAGGCCGTGGTCCAGGACGGAGACGGCGGCACTGCCGGCGTCCACGAGGTTGCCGTTGACCCAGATCATCGAGTGCTGCTCCCGGGGTTGTTCAGTGGGTGCTGGTGCCCGACGCTATCGCGACCAGGCGGGCCGCCTTGAGCTCGGTCTCGTCCCATTCGCGCTCGGGGTCGGAGCCCCAGGTGATGCCGGCGCCGGTGCCGAACCGGAGGACGGGGGCGCCGCCCGTCCGGTCGATCCAGAAGGTGCGGATGCCGACGGCGAGTTCGGCCTCGCCGCGGTCGGCGTCCACCCAGCCGACGGCGCCGCAGTAGGGGCCGCGGGGGGCGGTCTCGAGGGCGTCGATGATCCGCAGCGCGCTGGACTTCGGCGCGCCGGTGACCGAGCCGGGCGGGAAGGTGGCGGCGAGCAGCTCGGGCCAGCCGGAGCCGTCCCGCAGCCGGCCCTCGACGGTGGAGACCAGGTGGACGAGGCCCGGGTGCTTCTCGACCGCGCAGAGGTCGGGGACGGTGACGGTACCGGTCCCGCAGACCCGGCCGAGGTCGTTGCGGACCAGGTCGACGATCATCACGTTCTCGGCGTGGTCCTTCTCCAGCAGGTCGGCCTCGGTGCGGCCGGTGCCCTTGATCGGGCCGGAGGAGACGGTGCGGCCGCGGCGGCGCAGGTAGAGCTCGGGCGAGGCGGTGGCGATCTCCACCCCGTGCTCGGGCAGGCGGACCGTTCCTGCGTACGGCGCGGGGTTGCCGCGGGCCAGCAGGCCGGTGAGCGCGTCGATGTCGGAGCGCTCCGGGTCGGGCAGCGGCGCGGAGAGCACCCGGCAGAGGTTCGCCTGGTAGACCTCACCGGCCGCGATGTGCTCGCGGATCCGGCTGACGCCCGCGGTGTAGGCGGCGCGGTCGAGCGAGCTGTGCCAGTCCTCCGTCCGCGGGCCGAGCCAGCCGGCGGTGGCCGGCGGCGCCGGGTCGGGGCGGACCTCGTCGAAGCGGGCGCAGGTGAGGCGGCCCTCGAAGTCGTACGCGACCGCCCAGAAGCCGCCGCGGTCGAGGACCGCGGGGTCGCCGGAGACCTCGCGCAGCCCGGTGGCGAGACGGCCGCCGAAGCGGGCGATCGGCTGGTCGGGGCTGAGGGGGGCGGTGCGGCCGGACACGGTTCTCCTGCGCGGACTCGGGTGCTGCTCCGCGCGGATGCGGCGCGGGGCCGGTTCGGGGATTGCCCGGTGCCTGAAGTGTAGGTCGGCGGCCCGCAGGGGCGGCCGGGGGCGGCCCTCGGACCTGCGTCGCAGCCCCCGCCCCGGGCGGCCGGGGAGCCACCCGGACGGCTGACGGAGCACCACCTTCCGGCCACCCCCGCGCCACGCTGCGGGAACGGATTTTTAGCTGGCCCGGGAATCCGCTAGAGTTCAACACGTCGCCGGGACGCGGAACCGAAGAAAAGCGGGGAAGCAGCCGGGAGACAGGCGGACGTGGCTCAGTTGGTAGAGCATCACCTTGCCAAGGTGAGGGTCGCGAGTTCGAATCTCGTCGTCCGCTCGATGGAGAACAGGGTAAGATCGTTCTCCGAAGTTGCCTGGTGGAGTGGCCGAGAGGCGAGGCAACGGCCTGCAAAGCCGTGTACACGGGTTCAAATCCCGTCTCCACCTCCAAGAGGTGCCCCCGGTTCGCCGGGAGCCCTCCCCGCGCGATTAGCTCAGCGGGAGAGCACTACCTTGACACGGTAGGGGTCACTGGTTCAATCCCAGTATCGCGCACTCGATCTCTTCGGGGATCGGCATCCCAGCGCGATTAGCTCAGCGGGAGAGCACTACCTTGACACGGTAGGGGTCACTGGTTCAATCCCAGTATCGCGCACGCAGGCCCGGCAGGGCTTGACAACCCCGCGCGATTAGCTCAGCGGGAGAGCACTACCTTGACACGGTAGGGGTCACTGGTTCAATCCCAGTATCGCGCACAGAAGATCGAAGGCCGTGGTCCGTTGGACCACGGCCTTCGTCGTTGTCCGCCGACGGCGACGCGTGCGCGTCGGACTGCGGAGGGCGGAAAAAGGCAGGTGCCGGGTGCGGACGCCCTCACCGACGTCCTTGCACCCGGCCCCTGCTCTGCCGGGGGTGGCCACCGCTCGGCCCGTCCACGTGTCCTGCGGTGTCGCACCCGGCCGGCGCGGACCCCTCCCCTGGGGTCAGCGCCCGATCAGATCGGCGACGGCGCGAGCCTGTGTCGCCAGTTGCTCCCAGCCGCCGAACAGCGCCAGCAGCAGCACCGCGCACGGCACGGCGATGGCCAGGGCCACCGCCGGGTGCCTGTCCCCGGTGGGCGAAGGGCCGGCGAAGGGCCGGCGGCGGCGCCCGGTGCCGGTGAACTGCGTGGCCATGATCGTCTGCTCCTGCTCGTCGCCGGGCGCGGCCGCTGGGCGGCCCGCACGGGGCGGTCGGGTGGTCGGGACGGCGGACCGGGACCTCGGGGGACGAGTAGCGGCCCGCCGTCGAGATCAACAGTAGGCCGGAGGGCCCCCACCGGGCGTCATGCCCGCGCACGGTTCCACCGGCCTCCCGGAGGATGAGGCCGGGTCGTGCCGCCTACTACCGGAGGGGGAGACGGAACCGATCGCATCCCCGACGCAACCCTGAGGCCCACCCCGAGGGGGGCTCCCGGGGACGGCCGGGAGCCCGTCCTGCGGCGGCGTCGGGCGGGCCCGCCGGAGCGCCGTTCGCGTGCGACGCGCAGGCCCCGGACAAGGGTGCTCCGGGTACCCGCGGAACGCCTTACGGCGGAGATCGGACAATCCGACCGCCCCTCGGGGTGTTGCGTGTCAGCACAGCACTGCGGCCAGTCCGTAAGCTGTCCCGGACAGGATCTGACGACGGCCCACTCGACGGGGCCTCACTCCACAGGCTGACGGGGACGAGTATGGCGATGATGCGGCTGAGGCGTGAGGACCCCCGCATCGTCGGACCGTTCCGACTGCACCGACGGCTCGGCGCCGGCGGCATGGGCGTGGTCTACCTCGGCTCGGACCGCAAGGGCCAGCGGGTCGCCCTCAAGCTGATCCGCGACGAGCTGGCCGGGGACGCGGAGTTCCGCACCAGGTTCGCCCGCGAGGTCGCCGCCGCCTCCCGGATCCGCGGCGGCTGCACCGCACGCGTGGTCGACTCCGACCTCAAGGCCGAGCGGCCGTGGCTGGCGACGGCCTACGTGCCCGGGCCCTCGCTGTACAAGCGGGTCACGGACGAGGGGCCGCTGCCCTGGCCGGAGGCGGCCCGGATCGGCGCCGCCCTCGCCGACGGGCTGGTGAAGGTGCACGAGGCCGGGGTCGTCCACCGCGACCTCAAGCCCTCCAACATCCTGCTCTCGCCGCGCGGCCCACGGATCATCGACTTCGGCATCGCCTGGTCGCGCGGCGCCTCCACGCTCACCCACGTCGGGACGGCGGTCGGCTCGCCCGGGTTCCTCGCGCCCGAGCAGGTCCGCGGGGCGGCGGTGACCCCGGCCACCGACGTGTTCGCCTTCGGCGCGACGATCGCCTTCGCCCTCACCGGGGAGTCGCCCTTCGGCTCCGGCGCCTCCTCCGAGGTGATGCTCTACCGGGTGGTGCACGAGGAGCCGGACCTCGCCGGCGTGCCGCCGGTGCTGGCACCCCTGATCGGCGCCTGCCTGGCCAAGGAGCCGGGCGAGCGGCCCGCCGCGGCGGCCCTGCACGAGCGCCTGACCGAACTCGCCGCACGGGGCACCGTGCTGGGCGGACGGGCCCGCAGCGGCGCGCCGGGCCCCGCCGCACAGCAGCAGGCGCAGGTCGCCGCACCCGGCCGGGCCCACGGTCCGGGCGCGGGCGCGGCTCCGGGACACGGCGTCGGTCCTGGGCACGGGCCGGGCGCCGGACCGGCGCCGGGGCAGCAGACACCGCGGCCGGGTGCCGGTCCGCAGGCCGGACAGGGCCACACCCCGGGGTACGGACCGGGACAGCCGGCGGGGCACAGCCGGCCGAACGGGCAGCGGCCCGTGGTCGGCGGACGCGTCCCGACGGGCAGACCGCCCCGCCGTGCCCCCGGACAGCCGCCGCACGGCGGCGTGCCGCACCCCGACGGCCAGGACACCCTGAGGGACCGGCACCGCACGCCTGTACGGCCGCACACGCCCGCGCCGGGCCGGCCGCGGGAGCGCCAGCACACGCCCGTCCCCGGGCGGCCCTCGGCGGACTCCCGGCGGCGGCTGCTGCGGCAGCGGCTGGTGGTCTTCGTCACGGTGACCCTGGGCGTGGCCCTGGCCATCGCGACCGCGCAGGGCTGCGAGAACCGCAGCAACCAGGGACGCGGCCCGGCCGACCGCCCCTCCCCCGCGGCCTCGGCACCCTCCCTCTCCCTCGACGGCGCCGCACCGGCCGGATCGAGTGCCGCGCCGGTCGCCGCGCCGACGGCCGGCGCGGCGGCCGGGTTCGGCCCGGCGGCCGGTCCGCTGCCCGCCGTGGACTGGGCCAACCGCGCCTACTCCGACCCCGCGGGCGGGCCGGAGATCCGGCTGCACGACGGCAAGGCGGGCGGCGACGGCGCACAGATCGCGCTCAGCACCGTGCTGCCGGCCCGCTACCGGGAGGCGCCCGCCGCCCTGGTCGTGCTGCGGCGGACCGAAGGGTCCGTCCCGGTCGACCTGGTCGAGCTGTTCTCGTTCAACGGCGGCGCGCCGGTGCTGGTCTCCTCCCGCGCTTCGGCGGCGGACCCGCAGGCCGCGGCCGCCTGGCGGCTCCAGAACGGGGCGCTGCTGCGCGAGGAGAAGGTCTCGCTGACCGGCGCGACCTCGTCCACCCGGTACACCGCGCGGGCCGACGGCGGCCTGGAAGAGGCCTGGCCGGGCGCCGGGGTGTCCGGCGGCAGCCGCTGACGGGGCGGCGCGGGCGGGACCGGGCCGGTGCGGGCGCGTCTGCGTCGGCGGGACCGGATCGGGGTCAGCGGGGGCGGGTCGCGTAGAAGGCGACGGCCGAGGCGGCCGCCACGTTGAGCGAGTCCACACCGGCGTCCATCGGGATGCGGACGTGTTCGTCGGCGGCGGCGAGGGTCCGGCGGGCCAGCCCGTCGCCCTCGGTGCCGAAGACCAGGGCGAGCCGCTCGGCGTCGCGGGCGGCCAGCTCGTCCAGGGTGATCGCCTTCTCGCTCAGGCAGAGCGCCGCGACCGTGAAGCCGGCCTCGCGGAGCGTCCCGATGTCCGCCGGCCAGGAGTCCAGCCGGGTCCACGGCACCTGGAACACCGCGCCCATCGACACCTTCACCGACCGGCGGTAGTACGGATCCGCGCAGCGCGGGGTGAGCAGGACGGTGTCCACTCCGAGGGCGGCCGCGTTGCGGAAGGCTGCACCGATGTTGGCGTGGTCGACGATGTCCTCGAAGACGGCGACCCGGCGGGCCGGGCCGAGGAGGTCCGTGAGCGCGGGCAGCGGACGGCGCTCCATCGCGGCGAGGGCGCCGCGGTGCACGTGGTAGCCGGTCACCTGCTCGGCGAGGGCGGGCTCCACGACGTGGACGGGGGCCTCGGCCTCCGCGATGACGTCGGCCATCACCTCCAGCCACTTGGGGGTGAGGAGCATCGACCGCATGCGGTAGCCGGCGTCGACCGCCCGGCGGATCACCTTCTCGCCCTCGGCGATGAAGAGGCCCTCGGCGGGCTCGCGGCGGCGGCGGAGTTCGACGTCGGTCAGGCCGGTGTAGTCGGCGAGGCAGGGGTCGGCGGGGTCGGTGACGGTACGGGGTTCGGACACGGGGTCGATCCTGCCGGGTGGGGGTGGGACTGGCCAAACCGGCGGGGCGGGGTGCCTCCCGGCGGACCGGGCCCGGCCCGTGCCGTGGGGAGGCCCGCTCGCGGATTGCGCGGTTCAGCCCCCGGCCTTCGGCCGGGAGGTGCCCCCAGCGCCCCCGCGTGGCTGCCCTCTGTCGACGGCCCGTTCAGGGGCGGAGGTGGGTGTTGAGGCGGGCGGCTTGGCGGGTGAGGTGGTCGCGTTCGGCGAGGTTGGGGGCCTGGTGGGCGGCTTCGGCGTAGAGGCGGGCGGCGGCGGGGAGGTCGCCTTCGCGTTCGTGGAGGTAGGCGGAGACGGCGGTGCGGCGGGGCAGGGAGGTGTCCAGGGCGGCGAGTGCCGCGAGTCCGGCGCGCGGGCCGTCGGCCTCGCCGACGGCGACCGCGCGGTTGAGCCGGACGACCGGGCTGTCGGTCAGGCGGGTGAGTTCGTCGTACCACTCGACGATCTGCACCCAGTCGGTCTCCTCGGCGGTGGGCGCGTCGGCGTGCAGGGCCGCGATGGCGGCCTGGGCCTGGAACTCGCCCAGCCGGTCGCGGGCGAGCGCCGTCTGCAGGATCCCGATGCCCTCCGCGATCGATGCGGTGTCCCACCGGCCGCGGTCCTGTTCGGCGAGCGGGACGAGGCTGCCGTCGGCGGCGGTGCGGGCGGCCCGCCGCGCGTGGTGGAGCAGCATGAGGGCGAGCAGGCCCGACACCTCGGGGTGGTCGACGGCGGAGGCGAGCTGCCGGGTGAGCCGGATCGCCTCGGCGGCGAGGTCGACGTCCCCGGAGTAGCCCTCGTTGAAGACCAGGTAGAGGGTGCGGAGCACGGTGGCGACGTCGCCGGGCCGGTCGAGCCGGACGCCGGAGACGGTGCGTTTGGCCCGGCTGATGCGTTGGGCCATGGTCGTCTCGGGCACCAGGTAGGCCCGGGCGATCTGGCGGGTGGTCAGTCCGCCGACGGCGCGCAGGGTGAGGGCGACCGCGGACGCGGGGCTCAGCGAGGGGTGGGCGCACAGGAAGTAGAGCTGGAGCGTGTCGTCCGCCGCGGGTGCGGGGCCGGGCGGCGGTTCCTCGTCGACGAGGTCCTCGCGGCGGCGGCGGGCCGCGTCGGACCGGGCCGCGTCGAGGAACTTGCGCCAGGCGGCGGTGACCAGCCAGCCCTTCGGGTCCCGCGGCGGGTCGGCGGGCCAGACGCGGACGGCCTCGACCAGGGCGTCCTGGACGGCGTCCTCGGCCGCCGCGAAGTCGGCTCCGCGGCGGACGAGGACGCCGAGCACGCCCGGAGTCAGGCTCCTGAGCAGGGTCTCGTCCATCGGTGGGGTCACTCGGTGACGGTCGGCGGCTCGGTCAGGAACGGGCGCAGCTCCAGCCACTCGTGGATCGGCCGGCCGCCCGCGCCGGGGGCGGCGGACAGTTCGCCGGCGAGTTCGACGGCGCGGTCGTAGCTGTCGACGTCGATCACCATCCAGCCGGCGATGAGGTCCTTGGTCTCGGCGAACGGGCCGTCGGTGACCGGGGGGCGGCCCTCGCCGTCGTAGCGGACGAAGGTGCCCCCGGGGGCGAGTGCCTGGCCGTCGACGAACTCGCCGCTCTTCTCCAGGCGGGCCGCGAAGTCCTGCATGTACTGCACGTGGGCCGAGATCTCCTCGGGCGTCCACTGTTCCATCGGCACGTTGTTCACCGGGTCCGGGGCGCCGCGGTAGTGCTTGAGCAGCAGGTACTTGGCCATGGTGTGGTTCTCCTCGGTGCTGTGCGACCCATTGTGGTCGCGTTCACCCCGGGGACGGAGCCGGTCGCGGATTCTCGACACGGTCGGCGGAGATTTCTTCGAAACCGGTCGGGGGAAGCACCGCGGCCCCGACCCCGGGCGGGTCGGGGCCGCGGTTCGCGCGTCCGGCGGTCAGTGGGCGAGGACGTTGACGACGTCGCCGATGACGATGACGGCCGGTGGCTTGATCTGCTCGGCGGTGACGGTGGCGCCGACCGTGGCGAGGGTGGCGTCGACGCGGCGCTGGCCGGCCGTGGTGCCCTCCTGGACGACGGCGACGGGGGTGTCGGCCGGTCGGCCGCACTCGACGAGCTTGGCGGCGATCGCGCCGATCTTGTCGACGGCCATCAGCAGCACCAGGGTGCCGGTCATCCGGGCGGCGGCGTCCCAGTTGGTGAGGGAGCGCTCGTCCGGGCCGACGTGGCCGGAGATGACGGTGAACTCGTGCGTCATGCCGCGGTGGGTGACCGGGATGCCGGCGGCGGCCGGGACGCTGATCGAGCTGGAGATGCCGGGGACGACGGTGACCGGCAGCCCGGCCTCGACGCAGGCGAGCAGTTCCTCGCCGCCGCGGCCGAAGACGTACGGGTCGCCGCCCTTGAGGCGGACCACGAACTTGCCGGCCTTGGCGTGGTCGATCAGGGTCCGGTTGATCGCCTCCTGGGCCATGTAGCGGCCGTAGGGGATCTTGGAGGCGTCGATGACCTCGACGTGCGGCGGGAGTTCGGCGAGCAGCTCGCGCGGGGCGAGGCGGTCGGCGACCACCACGTCGGCGTCGGCGAGCAGCCGGCGTCCGCGGACGGTGATGAGGTCCGGGTCGCCGGGGCCGCCGCCGACCAGGGCGACGCCGGGGGTGCGCTCGCGGTACTGGCGGGCGGCGAGCGAGCCGTCCCGCAGGCCGTCGACGATGGCGTTGCGCAGGCCGGCGGAGTGCCTCGGGTCGCCGGTGAGGACGGCGACGGTGGCGCCGCCGTCCCGGCCGCTGGCCGGGGTCCAGGCGGTGGCGGCGGAGGCGTCGTCGCTGCGGGCGCAGAAGACGCGCAGCCGCTCGGCCTCGGCGGACACCGCGGTGTTCACCCCGGGGTCGTCGGTGGCGACCAGGGCGTACCAGGTGTCGGCGAGGTCGCCGTCGGTGTAACGGCGCTCGTGCCAGGTGATCTCGCCCGCGTCGGCCATCGCGTGCACGGCCGGCGTGGTGGACGGGGATATCAGGTGGATGTCGGCGCCGGAGGCGATGAGGGCGGGCAGCCGGCGCTGGGCGACCTGGCCGCCGCCGATCACGACCACGCGCCGGCCGGTGAGGAGCAGACCGACCGGGTACGGGGTGAGGCCCTCGGTGCTGGGGTGGGGTGCGGGCGCGTTCATGGGCGGGGCTCCTGGGTGGCGGAGGTACGGGGACGGCGCGAACCCCGCCCGCACCGGCGCGCCCTCGGGCCGGTGCGGGCGGGGTCGGAAGGCTCAGGCCTTCTCGGTGACCCCGGCGGAGTCGAAGGTGGCTACATCGTGCATCGCCCGGGCGGCGCTCTGCACCAGCGGAAGGGCCAGCAGGGCGCCGGTGCCCTCGCCGAGGCGCAGGTCCAGGTCGATCAGCGGGCGCAGGCCGAGCTTGGCGAGCGCGGCCTGGTGGCCGGGCTCGGCCGAACGGTGGCCGGCGATGCAGGCGGCCAGCGCCTCCGGGGCGATCGCCTTGGCGGCCAGGGCCGCGGAGCCCGCGATCACGCCGTCCAGGATGACCGGGGTGCGCAGCGAGGCCGCGCCGAGCAGGAAGCCGGCGATGGCCGCGTGCTCCAGGCCGCCGACCGCGGCGAGGACGCCGATCGGGTCGGCCGCGTCCGGCTGGTGCAGGGCGAGCGCGGCGCGGACGACCTCGACCTTGCGGGCGTGCGTGGCGTCGTCGATGCCGGTGCCGCGGCCGGTGACCTCGGCCGGGTCGGTGCCGGTGAAGACGGCGATCAGGGCGGCGGAGGCGGTGGTGTTGGCGATGCCCATGTCGCCGGTGATCAGCACCTTGTTGCCGGCCGCGACCAGGTCGCGGGCGGTCTCGATGCCGACCTCGATCGCCTGGACGGCCTCCTCCCGGCTCATCGCCGGGCCCTGGGTCATGTCGTCCGTGCCGGCCTTGACCTTGCGCGGCAGCAGGCCGGTGGTGCGGCCCTGCTGGATGGCCTCCGGCAGGTCGGCCCTGACACCGACGTCGACCACGCACACCTCGGCGCCGACCTGGGCGGCGAAGGCGTTGACGACCGCGCCGCCGGCGAGGAAGTTCGCGACCATCTGGCCGGTGACCTCCTGCGGCCAGGGGGTGACGCCCTGGGCGTGCACACCGTGGTCGCCGGCGAAGATCGCCACGCAGCCGGGCTCCGGAACGGGCGGCGGGCACTTGCGGGCGAGGCCGCTCAGCTGCGCGGCGATGATCTCCAGCACGCCGAGCGAACCTGCCGGCTTGGTCATCCGCTTCTGGCGGTCCCAGGCGTCGCCGAGGGACTTGGCGTCCAGCGGGCGGATGCCGCGCAGGGTGTCGGCGAGCAGGCTGTGCGGCTCCTCGCCGGGCAGCGCGCGGTTGCCGTACTGCTCCTCGTGGACGACCCAGGACAGCGGGCGCTTCTTGGCCCAGCCCTGCTGCTGCAGCTCGGGCTCGTCGGGGAACGCGTCGACGTAGCCGACGCAGAGGTAGGCGACGACCTCCAGGTGCTCGGGCAGGCCGAGCTCGCGGACCATCTCGTCCTCGTCGAAGAAGCTCACCCAGCCGACGCCGAGGCCCTCGGCGCGGGCGGCCAGCCAGAGGTTCTCGACGGCGAGCGCGGCCGAGTACGGGGCCATCTGCGGCTGGGTGTGCCGGCCGAGGGTGTGCCGGCCGCCGCGGGTGCGGTCGGCGGTCACCACGATGTTCACCGGCGTCTCGAGGATCGCCTCGATCTTGATTTCCTTGAACTGCTTCGCCCGGCCCTTGGGCAGCGAGTCGGCGTACGCGTCGCGCTGGCGCTGGGCGAGCTCGTGCATCTTGCGCCGGGTCTTGCGGGAGCGGATGACGACGAAGTCCCAGGGCTGCGAGTAGCCGACGCTGGGGGCGGTGTGGGCCGCCTCCAGGACGCGCAGCAGCACCTCGTGCGGGATCGGGTCGGGGCGGAAGCCGTTGCGGATGTCGCGGCGCTCGCGGATGACCTGGTGGACGGCCTGGCGGGCGGCGTCGTCCAGGCCGGGGGCGGCCGGCGGGCGCTCGTCGGAGTCCGTCCCGGCGGCGTTCTCGACGGCGGCCTCGGCGTCCGGCCCGGCCGGCTGCTCGGACACCTCGGTGGCGGCCTCGACGGCGGCGGACTCCACGGAAACGGCCTCCACGGGCGTGGCTTCGGTCGCGGCCTCGGCCGCGGCGGGCTGCTCGGCGGTCACCGGCTCCTCGACGGCGGGCTGCTCGACGGGCTGCTCGGCCGGCTGCTCCGCGGTCGGCTCGGAGCCGGCCTCGGGTGCGGCGTCCGGCGCGGCGGCCTCGGCCTGCGGCTCCTCCGCGACGGCCGGTTCGACGGCCGGGGCCTCCTCGGCGGGGGCCTGGGTCTCGACGGCCTCGGCCGTGGCGGGCTCCACCGGCGCGGCCTCGATGACCACGGCCTGCTGCTCGACGGCCTGCTCGACCTGCTCGACGGCCTGCTCGACCTGCTCGACGACCTGCTCGGCAGGCGCGGCAGCCTCCACCGGGGCAGCCCCCACCGGGGCGGCCTGCTCGGCGGGTGCCGACTCCTCCGCCACCGCTGTCGACGGCTCGGTGGCCTGCTCCGGCGACTGCTGCTCCTGCACGGCCTGCTCGGGCGCGGGCTGCTCCTGTGCGGACTGCTCGGGCGCGGCCGGCTGCTGGACGGCCTCCGGCGCGACGGGCTGCGGCTCGGGCAGGCCGTGCTGCGGGGCCGGGTCGGCGAGGAAGGCGGCGATGCGGCGCGGCGCGGCGCCGGGCTGCGCCGGGATGGCGGCCTGGGCGGTGTCGGCGGGCTGCGCGGCGGGCGCGGGCTCGACCACCACGGCCACGGCCTGCGCGGCGGCCGCGTTCTCGGCGGTCTGCTCGGCCGCGGGCTGCTCGACGGGGGCGACCGCCTCGGCCACCGGCTCCACGGCGATCGGCGCAGCGGTGGCGGCCTCGACGACGAGCGGCTGCTCGGCGACGGCCACGGCGGGACCGGCGGCCTCCGCGGGAACGCCCGCGGGCTGCTCGACCGGGACGGGACCGGCGACGACCGGCTCGACGAAGACGGCGGCCGGCACCGGCTGCGGCTGCGGCTGCGGCTGGACGAGTTGCTCGGGCGCGGGGGCGGGCGCGGGCGCGGGGACGGTGGCGATCGGCACCCCGTGGGCGGGCGTGCCGCCGGGGACGGGGACGGCGGAGGGTCCGCGGTCGGCCAGCGAACGGACCGGCACCTGACCGGTCATCAGTGACGGGTCCGGGATCGGCGGGCCGGCGTGCAGCGGGCGGCGCACGGTCTGCGCGGGCTGCTCGGCGGGCGCGGCGACCGGCGGCACGGCGACCGGCGCGGCACCCTCCTGGACGGAGGCGGCCGGTGCGGCCGGCGCCTCGCCGATCGGCTCGGTGTCGGCGGGGGCCAGGCCGGGCGGGTTCAGCGGCGGCCAGGAGGGCTCGACGGGCACGCCCGCGGGCTGCTCGGCGGACGCCTGGGCGCCCGGCACGGCGCTCTCGTCGACGGTGCGCAGCGCCATCGTGTCGACCACCGGCGCGGCCTGGACGGACTGCTCGACGGGCACGGCGGTGACCGGCTCCACCGCGATCGGTGCGGGGGCGGTCGGCTCGACGGCGGTCGGCTCGACGAGCACGGTCTCGACGGCACCGTGGACGGCGTCGCCCCAGGCGCCCTGCGGGCCGGGCATCAGCAGGACGTCCTCGTCCTCGTCCAGCTGGTCCGGCTGGTCGAGGAAGGTGAAGGACGGCCGGTGGCCGCCCTGCCAGGTGTCGGTGCCGAGAGGGGCGCTGCCGGGCGCGACGGCCTCGATGGGCGCGGTCAGCGGGTCGACGCCGGCCAGGTGGTCCGGTGCAACCGCGCCGTGCCCGCCCGGGGGCACGAGGGAGCCATCACTCGGGAGGTGGCCGCCATCGGTCATGTCCAAAGCTCCTTCCAGGCCGCTTTCGCGTCCTCGGCGACGCGATCGCCGACCGCTGCCACCCCTGCCCGCCACCCGTCCCGGGTGGCGCGCCATCAGAATTAACGACTAGCCGGGGCATCCGGCACGTCCGCGTCGGGCCCCGACGCATTCTCCCGGCCCGGCGGGTGCCGCGTCGAATGCCCGTGGACTTCGCCCCTGGCGATTGCGGCACGTCCCCGGGCACCGTCCGTACCGGATGGACACGGTGCACCGATCGCCGTGCGCAACCAGGACGCCACCCTATCGGTCGGGGCCGACGGGCTCTCGAATCGGTGTCCGGATGCGACGGGGATCACCCGGTGCGGTCCGGTGGTTGTCCGGCATACGGACAGTCAGGGGGCCAGTCCGCCCCAGAGCACGACGGTCTGCTCGGCGGGGCCGAGGGCGAGTCCGGCCGGGCCGCCGGGGCGGGGTTCGAGCGGGGCCGCCTGCAGCAGGGTGCCCTCGACGCGGTAGCCGGCGGCCGCGGCCGCCTCCCGGATCTCCTCGGCCTCGGCCAGGGTGTGCGCGACGGCGGCCAGGCGCTCGGGGCGGCGCGCGAGCACCGCGCGCACCACCTGTGCGCCGCCGCGCTCCACTGCGACCGCGTCGGGCTCCGGCAGGCCCCCGAGCACGTCGGGTCCGGCGCCGTGCACCACGTCGACCTCGACCCCGTACCGGCGGGCGTTGACGCCGATCCGGGCGCAGGCGGCGCCGTCCTCCTCGACGGCGACCACGGCGGCGCCGAAGCGGGCGATCTCGACGGCGAGCGCACCGCAGCCGGCGCCGACCGTCCAGACCAGGTCGCCGGGGACGGGCCCGAGCCGGGCGGCGGCCAGCGCGCGGACGTGCGGGGGCAGCGCCCGTGCGCCGTCGAGCGGCCGGCCCGCGGGGTCGGTACCGGTGTACGCCTCGGTGGGCAGCGCCCAGCCGCGGTCGCCGCCGGGGAAGCCCACCGGGCGGCCGGCCAGCCAGCCGGCGGCCTCGTCGCTGCTCTGCGGCGAGCCGCCGATCACCAGGACGACGCTGGGGTCGCGCCAGTCGTGGTCGGGCACCCGGTCGGAGGTGAGGACGGTGACGTCCTCCTCCGGGGTGCCGAGCGCCTCGCAGACCACGAAGGTCCGGTGCACGCCGCGGAGCATCAGGGCGAGTTCGCTGGGGCCGGCGTCGGCGGTGGTGAGGACGGCGACCTTGGGGTGCGCCCGGCAGACGTTGGCGGCCCGGCGCAGCCGTCCGCCGTGCGCGGAGACGACCTGGGCGTCCTCCCAGGGCATGCCGGCGCGGGCGAAGGCCGCGGCGACCGAGGAGACGGCCGGCAGGACTTCGAGTTCGAGGCCGTACTCGGGCCGGCGGAGGGTGCGGACGACGCCGAAGAAGCCGGGGTCGCCCTCGGCGACCACGACCGCGGTGCCGCGGTGTTCGGCGATCCGGCGGGCGGCGGACTGCACGCTGCCGAGTGCGATGCGCTCGGCGCCGGCCGGCACCGGCAGCGCGGCGAGCTGGTACGGAGCTCCCGCGACCAGGGTGGCCCCGGCGAGCGCGGTGGCCGCCGCCTCCGTGAGCGGTGTGCCGTCCCACCCGATGACCGTGATCCGGTCAGCCATCTGCGGCTGTTCTCCCTCGCCCGAAAATCCGCCCCTGCGCGGACGGCGCACCTGCGCGTCCACGTGCAGAGGCTACCGGGTGGGGCGGGCCGGGCCGGCATCGCCGCCCCGCGGCCGGGTGGCCGGTGGCGGGCGGCCGGTGACGGTCAGTCGTGGAGGACGTAGCGCTGCTCGGCGAGCGGCCCGCTCTGCGGCGCGTCGAGGTCCTCGGGGAGCAGGCTCCACAGGATCAGGTCGGTGCGCGTGTCGGGAGCGCCGCGCCGGTCGGGCTCCTCGCCGCGGACTATGCCGGCGCTGCGCAGCACGCCCTCGCTGATCGCGCCGGTCTTCTGGGCGACCTGCTGGGCGGCGATGTTCCCGGCGGCGGTGCGCAGCTCCAGGCGGAGGAAGCCGCGGTCCTCGAAGAGCCACTGGGCGACGCCGAGGACGGCCTCCGGGGCGTAGCCCTCGCCGCGGGCCCAGGCGGCGGTGATGAAGCCGATCTCGGTGGAGCGCAGCCGCCAGTCGGTGCAGCGGAGGTCGACCAGGCCGACCAGGCGCTGGGTGAGGTGTTCGGCGACCGCGAAGACGATGCCGCCGCCCTCGGCGCGCCGGCCGGGGGCGAGGACGCGGATCAGGTGCTGCGCGTGCGCCTCGGTGAACGGCGAGGGCAGGGAGGTCCAGGTGTGCACCTGGTCGTCGGAGGCGAGGGCGGTCAGGCCCGCGGTGTCGCCGTCGTCGAGCGGGCGCAGCAACAGCCGTTCCGTGCTGATGGCCGTCTCGGGGAAGCTCGCTGCCATGCCGTCTCTCCTCGCCGGGTCGTGGACACACCGTACGCCCCGCCTCTCTTCGGGCGTGCCAGGGTACCTGCATTCCGGCGACGGCCCGTCAGTTCGGCCGCCGTCACGGCCGCGGCGGGTGCACGACGCGCGGCCGGGCCCCGCCGCGGGGTGCGGCGGGGCCCGGCCGGAGCGGTGGCGGTCAGCTTCAGAAGGCGGGGACCACCGAGCCGTTGAAGGTGTCCTGGATGTACTTCTTGACCTCGGCGGAGTGCAGCAGCTGGGCGAGCTTCTGGACCCGCGGGTCGTTCTCGTGGCCCTTCTTGACGGCGAGGATGTTCGCGTAGGGGTTGCCGTCGGCCTTCTCCAGGAGGATGGCGTCGGTGGCGGGCTTGAGGCCGGAGTCGAGGGCGTAGTTGCCGTTGATGACGGCGGCGTCGAGGTCGCCGAGCGAGCGCGGCAGCTGGGCCGCCTCCAGCTCCTTGAACTTGAGGTTCTTGGGGTTGGTGGCGATGTCCTGGACGGTGGCGGTGGTGCCGGCGCCGGACTTCAGGGTGATGACCTTGTCGGCGGCGAGCAGCTGGAGCGCGCGGCCCTCGTTGGTGGCGTCGTTGGGGACGCCGACCTCGGCGCCGTCCTTCAGCTCCGCGACGGACTTGACCTTCTTGGAGTAGAGGCCGAGCGGCTCCAGGTGGACGGTCTCGACGGAGACGACGTCGGTGGCGTTCTTCTTGTTGAAGTCGTCGAGGTACGGAACGTGCTGGAAGTAGTTGGCGTCGGCCGAGCCGTCCTGGACCGCGGTGTTGGGGGTCACGTAGTCGGTGACCACCTTGACGTCGAGCTTGAGTCCGGCCTTGTCGGCGAGGTTCTTCTTGACGTAGTCGAGGATCTGGGCGTGCGGGGTGGGGCTGGCTATGACGGTCAGCGTCTTGTTCGGGTCGGCGCTCGCCCCGGAGGACGAGGAGCCGTCGCTGCCGCAGGCGGCGAGGGTGAGGGCGACGCCGGCGGTGGCGAGGACGCTGGTGAACTTCAGGACGTTACGCACGAAAAGTGCCTTTCTCCGGTGGTGCGGTGGTCGGCGGGCCGTCGGGGACGGCCGCCGGGGTGCGGGCCGGGGTCTCCGGCCGCGGGTCCGGGTCAGCGGGCGGAGGCGGGTTCCGCCTCCGCCTCGCCGGGGAGGTCGACGGCCTCGGGGCGGAACCGCCTCGGGGTGGCGCCGCGGTGGCTCAGCCGGCGGACGAGGAAGTCGCCGATCAGCTGGAGCGCGGTGACGATGACCACGAGCTCGGCGATGATCACCCACATGAAGCCGGTCTCGAAGCGCAGGTAGCCGTAGCGGACGGCGAGGTCGCCGAGGCCGCCGCCGCCGACCACGCCGGCCATCGCCGAGTAGCCGATCAGTGCGATGACCGTGGTGGTGGCGGAGGCCACCAGGGCGGGCAGCGACTCGGGCAGCAGGGTCTTGCGGACGATGGTGGCGGTGGAGCCGCCCATCGACTGGACGGCCTCGACCAGGCCGCCGTCCACCTCGCGGACGGCCGTCTCGACGAGCCGGGCGAAGAACGGGACGGCGCCGATGGTGAGCGGCACGGTGGCCGCCTGCCAGCCGATGGTGGTGCCGGCGATCGCCTTGGTGACGCCCTGCAGCGCCACCATGAGGATGATGAACGGCAGCGAGCGGCCGATGTTGACGATCGCGCCGAGCACCCGGTTGAAGCCGGGGTGCTGCAGCAGGCCGCCCTTGTCGGTGAGCACCAGCAGGACGCCGAGCGGCAGTCCGAGCAGCACGGTGGCGACCGAGGAGACGCCGACCATCTGGAGCGTCTCCCAGGTGGCGGGCCACAGGAGTTCCTGCATCTGGTCCCAGGTCATGCCGCCACCCCCTCGGGGGTCAGCAGGTCGACCTGCAGGCCCTGCTCGCGCAGGAACCCGATCGGGACGACGTTGTCCTGGTGGCCGCCGGGCAGTTCGACCCGCATCCGGCCGACCATCCGGCCGCCGATGGTCTCCACCGCGGCGCCGAGGATGTTGATGTCGATCTGGTAGGTGCGGGCGAGCTGGGAGACGAACGGCTGCGCCGGGGTGTCGCCCTGGAAGGTGATCTCGACGACGGTGCGGCCGCTGTGGCCGGAGGCGAACTCGCCGAGCGGGAAGAGGTCGCGGGCGATCCGGGAGTCGCCGTCGGCGAGCAGGTCGGTCAGCGCGCCGGACTCGACGATCCGTCCGCCGCGCATCAGGGCGGCCGAGTCGCAGACGGACTTGATGACGTCCATCTCGTGCGTGATGAGCAGGACGGTCAGGCCGAGCTGCCGGTTGAGGTCGCGCAGCAGGGCGAGGATCGACCGGGTGGTCTCCGGGTCGAGGGCGCTGGTGGCCTCGTCGGAGAGCAGCACCTTGGGGTCGCCGGCCAGCGCCCGGGCGATGCCGACGCGCTGCTTCTGGCCGCCGGAGAGCTGGGCGGGGTAGCTGCGGGCCTTGTCGGCGAGGCCGACCAGGTCGAGCAGCTCGGCGGCCTTGCGGCGGCGGGCGGTGCGGTCGAGTCCGATGATCTCCAGCGGCAGTTCGACGTTCTGCTGGACGGTCCGCGAGGAGAGCAGGTTGAAGTGCTGGAAGACCATGCCGATCCGGCGCCGGGCCTCGCGCAGTTCACGGCCGGCGCGGTTCTCGCCGCCGGGCAGCGCGGTCAGGTCGACGCCGTCCACCGTGACGGTGCCGGCGGTGGGCCGCTCCAGCATGTTCACGCAGCGGATGAGGGTGGACTTGCCGGCGCCGCTGGTGCCGACGACTCCGTAGACCTCGCCCTCGCGGACGTGCAGGTCGACGCCGTCGAGGGCGGTGACCTCTCGGCCGCGCGAGCGGTAGACCTTGGTGAGGCCCTGGGTGGTGATCACGGCTGCTTTCCGTTGGTCGGGGGCGCGGCCTCGTGGGCCGGCGCACCGGGCGTTCGCAGGCGTACGGGGGCACGCCGGAGGGAGGGGGGTGTGGGGTGGGGCCGTACGTCGGCCGTGGCCGCCGGGCCGGGTGCGTGCGCGCGGGCAGGGCCCTGGCGGGGCATCGGCGACGCGGTTGGCTCAGCGGGCGCCGGACGGGCGGCGCGGGTACTCGCTTCGGGGCGCGAGGAGGGGGACGAGGGCCCTCAGCGGTGACACATGCGACAGCACATGCGGCGCGCGCCGCCCGGCGCGGTGCCGGTGGGGGTGCATGTTGTGGCCGCAGTCATGAAGACAGTTAAGCAGACCTTCGGACACGATCCCAATAAACAGGAGATCCGGTCCGGAATGCGGACACGACCCTTGTGCCGCAAGCCCGACGGCGCCCGTCCCCGAGTGGGGAGGGCGCCGTCGGGCAGAACGGGGCGTCGGGTGGGGGCGTCAGGCGGAGGCCGCCAGCGGCACCGGCACGGTCTTGCTGAGCGTCACCAGCGACAGCCGGCCGGACACCTCGCGGACGCCGGTCTGCCGGTAGCCGTGCCGGGCGTACAGCCGCAGGTTGCCGAGGCTGCGGTGGCCGGTGAAGAGCTCGAAGGCGTAGACCGTGCCGACGGCCTGCAGGCGCTGCTCGACGGCGTCCAGCAGGCGCCCGCCGAGGCCGTGGCGCTGCATCCGCGGGTGGACCACCAGGCGGCCGATCCGGGCGGTGCCGTCGGCGTCCAGCCGGCCGCGGACGGTGCCGACCACCTCGTCGCCGAGGCGGGCGACGAAGAACTCCTGCTCGCCCAGCTCGGCACGCAGGCTCTCCAGGGTCTGGGTGAGGGGCTCGATGGCCCAGTCCCCGTAGAGCGCGGCCTCGTCCTGGTAGCCGAGGTACTGCAGTTTGAGGATCTGCTCCGCGTCGTCCTGCGTCGCCGGCGAGATGATCACACTCATGCCCATGTGCGGGGTCTCCCCATCGTTAGTGCCCGGTGCGCTGCCGAGGGTGTGCACCGGTGCCCGGCCTGAGGTCCCGGACGGGGATCGGCCCGGCCGGGAAGAGGGTCGAACGGCTCCCGGGCGACGGCACGGCGCTGCGGCCGGTCCGCGCACACGCGGGCCGGACCCGACGCCGGGAGGGACGTTCGCCAGCGCTCTACCCCGGCTTCGCCGGGTCTCAACCTTCCGGCCGCCGGACGTGGCGAGCGTCACGTCCTCCACCGTACGCGGTCACTCCCCCGTCAGGTCCGCGCGGCGCGCCGCCAGCAGCGACCGCAGGCAGGCCAGGCAGCGCGACCGGGTCGGGCCGATCGAGCCCCGCGGGATGCCCGTCCGGGCGGCCAGTTCGGTGTAGCTGAGCTCCGGCGACTCGGCGAGCGAGAGCAGCAGTTCGGGGCAGCGGCCGGAGAGCCGGCCCAGCGCCCGGCGGACGGCCCGGCCGAGCTCCGCGGCCAGCAGCTCCTCGTGCGGCCCGCGGCGGGCCACCGGCGGCCGCGGCACCGGGACCTCCGGGGCGGCCGTCCGGCGGGCCGTCAGCACGGCCCGGACGGCGCGGGCCCGCAGCCAGCCGCGCAGGTCCCGGGGCAGCCCGGGCCCGGCCGCCCGCTCGGCCGCCTGCAGCCAGACCTCCTGCTCCAGGTCCTCCCCGTCCGGTCCGCCCCGCGCCAGCACGGCGAGGAACGCCGCGAGGTCGCGGCGCACCTCGGCACGGGCCAGCTCCGCGAGGGCCCGGACCCGGCACGGCCCACGGGACCCGTCGTCGGCGGGCCGCTCGTCGGGACGGGCACGGGCGTCGGTCACGTCTGCCGCAACGAGCGGGGGGGGGGGGGGGGGCCCCCCCCCCCCCCCCGGGGGGGGGGGGGGGGGGGGGCCCCCCCCCCCCCCCCCCGGGGGCGGGGGGGGGGGCGGGACCAACCGCG
>NZ_JBFBJY010000056.1:0-23883 GCF_040702125.1 Kitasatospora sp. NPDC085895
TGACCAGCGAGCATCACACCGCAGGACGAATCATCAGGAACCGGACAGCCCAGCCGAACCCCTCATGCCGGCGCGCGCGCGTGAACGATCGAGGCGTGGGTCGCTGCCGAGTGTGTAGTGGGCGACGTAGGCCAGGACGGATTGGGTTCGGCATGCTTCGAGCCAGAGGGCGATGACGCGCTGGGAAGCGAAGGCGTAGGCGCGGGCGGTGATCTCGTCCTTGAGCTGCCATTGTTCGCGGGTCTGCGGGCCGACCTGTTGGCTGAGCAGGGGGTCATCGACGAGCTCGGTGTCGGGGTTCATCCAGCCGTAGGTGCGGGCGAGCAGGTCGACGTACAGCTCGGCGCGGCGCTGCCACAGTCGCTCGTCCTCGGCCAGGCGCCGCTGGTGGTAGAGCGAGTAGCCAGCCAGCAGGATCGACAGCGCCGGCACTACGACGTCCCAGAAGGAGCTCACGCTTCCAGCTTCGGCCTCAGGCCCTCGGCACGCCGACTGTGCGACATCCCGCATCGGGCAACCACTGGTTGCGGCGTGTCGAGACCGCCAGCGCATCGATCAGCGGTGTGCTATTTCGCATGAAATCCAAGAGAGTGCTGCTCCCTATGGCAGCGACTGCTGCGCTAGGTGCCTTGGTGCTGTTCATCGTCGCCTTGTGGCGGATCCCTTGGTGGTTGGATCACCACTACCTGACAGATGATCTGACACCCGCACAGGCCACAGCGGTTTCAGGAATGCGGACAGCCCTGGTGACGCTGGGAGCCGGCCTTCTAGTGGCTGCTGGGCTGTTCTATACGCACAGAACTCTGGAACTGACGCGGGAGGGTCATGTTACCGATCGCTTCACCAAGGCAGTTGAGCAACTTGGCTCCACCGTGCTCGAAGTTCGTTTGGGTGGGGTTTACTCCCTGGAAAGGATCATGCATGACTCACCCAAGGACTACCAGACCGTCCTGGAGGTAGTCGCGGCCTTCGTTCGAGAGCGCGCCGTCCCCTTTCAACAGGGGGTGTCTAATAGAGATCCTCGTGTCGCGCGGGCGCTTCGACGCGTTCCGCAGCCAGCAGCGCCATCAGTAAAGCCAACCACTGACGTGCAGGCCGCGCTGACCGTCTTGGGCCGTCGCACTTTGACTCACCGAGGTCGCCACCCTCTAGATCTCTCTAACACTCATTTGGAAGGTTCTGGCCTGATGAACGCTGACCTGAGCAGCACCGTTTTGGTTGGCGCATACTTGGAGGGCGCCAACCTATCTTTCTCGAATCTAAGGAATTCCCTGTTGGTCAACGCTCGGCTGGACGGCGCGCTGATGGCCGTTACTCAGATGCAGGGGGCGCTTCTAGTGGGTGCAAGGCTGAGAGGCGCGATGATGGTTGGCGCGAACTTGGACGACGCCGATTTGAAGGGTGCAGTCATGGATGGAGCATTGCTCGCTACCACGGACCTTAGAAATGTCAAGAATCTTACAGTGGACCAGATTGTGGCAGCCAAGCCGGACTCCAGCACGCAGTTGCCTTCGCACCTAGCTACGGATGAGCGGGTGCGCGAACGGATCCGCCACGTAGAGGCGGCTGGAGAATCAGAGCCTGCCTGAGAGGCGTGGGCCTGCCGGCCTATCCCAGACCAACCCGGAGCCCGCCCCAGCGTGTTCACCGTGAACCCACGGGTGATCCCCCGAAATGAGGGCCTTGGACCCTTGGGTTCCCAGTGGGCCTTCAGTTTCCTCGATCTCGTGGAGCTCTTATCCTCGGAGTCCTAGCTCAGACACAGCCGCAAATTAGGTCGCGGATGGCTTCGATCGGCGCCCCTGATTAGTTGCCCTCGACCGAGCGCGGTGCGGTGGATCAACGGCTGCCAGGAGAGCCAGGGTGCAACTCCCGCCGACAGTCCGAGATGAATTTAGTGACAGTAATGATGGATTTCGTCGTGAGCATGTCGAGTTCTCTTATTTCGGCGTCGGGTTCTTCGCGGACTGGCAGTCGGGAGACGCCTGCATCGGTCCAGCGGTTCAGGAGGTCGGCCAGCTCGTACAGTGCGGTGACGGCCCGGAGCGCGGCCCCGCCTACTTCACGAGGGCCCTCAATCAGGACGGCCGCGAACGTCTCGTCGACAGCCTGCAGCTGGTCAGCGCTTCTCTCCTGCAGAACCCGAGCGCGGGGGAGGATGAAGGCCCAGTCGGCTTCTGAATCCCGGCTAGCCTGGACGAATAGGGATACCCGGTCCATGAGGGTGGCCTTGCAAGTGGTCAGGGTGAGCAGCAGAGCGCTGTATGCATGGCGGCGTGCTGCTCGGGCCTCGGCTGCATCCTGGCGCCGGCCCTCGGCGCGGCTCCCGAGATATGCAATCCCGGCGCCCGCTAGCGTGCCCGCAACGGTGCCCACGACGGCGAGCAGCGCGAGTTCGGTGGCGGTGATGTGCACATAGCCATCGTGACGCCTTGCCATCCTCACCAGCACAGCCCGACGCGCGGTGCTGGTGGCTCCAGCTGGCTGACGCCGTACTTTGCGGCTGGTGTCCAAGGGAGGAATTCGGGGCCGACTTCTGCGGCCGGCCTGCAGCGGATCTCCTTGGAGACATCTGTTTAGACAACCGCCGGCCTCACCACCCTCCTACAGCAATCCCCGCGCCCCCTTCCCGCACTGTCCCCACGGACCTGGGTCACACTGCGGCTGGGAGGGGTGCGGCTGGGCGATTGTCTAAACAGTCTTCATCGGGACAGCTCGATGTCCCTGGCGGGGCCCAGCTGCACGACCTCCGCCTCCACGACTGCGCCGTCGTCGCCGCGCTTAACCACCACCGTGGACGGCGTGAAGAAGCGGGCCTCGGCCGGCACAGGGCCGTGGCCAAGCCCGGAGTCCAGCGTCACCGGCATCCGGACCGTCCACGCCACCTCCGCCGACGCCCACCGCTCCTCCCCCACCTGATACGCAAGAACCCTCCGGTCACCGCGAGACCGTGCCTCGGTCACCTCGATCTCGCCTACCCCGGGAAAGCCCATGGCGAGCGACCCCAGCGCGCCAACCGACTGCAGCAGTTGCACCTTCAGGTACACACTGTCGTCCAACGCCAGCCGCACCGTCTCAAGCACAGGCTCAGCCATCAGGCCGGCGCGGGCGAGCGGCTGCGGGTCCTTGTCGGCAAGCTCCGCCAACAGGCCATGCACCGTCCTATGGAGCTTCAGCCGACCCTGGTCGACATGGCGGGCGCTCAGGTCGTCCTCCAGCTCCGGGTGCAACTTCTCGCCAGAGCGGAAGTCTCCGTCGTCGCAGACGAAGTGCACCACCTCCCCACCTGCACACGCCTCCACCACCGCGAGCCAGATAGCAGCATCCCGGCCCCCACCGCAAAATCGCCCTTCTGCCGTGCCGGACGACGACGCCACGCCTCCCGTGCCATCCCCTCGCGGTACAGCTCAGCGGCCATGGGGAGCTTGCCGAAGACCTGCTCCAGCTCGGCCCGACGGTTGCTGACGGCCGTGGCCGGATCGAACCGTTCTGCGGCTCTTTCCCTTCTCTCCCAACCGGCATACAGCTTCTGCAGCTCCCGCCGGGCCTGGTCGATCTGCGCGTTCCAGTGCTCGACGTCTCTCTCCACGTGCGCCAGCACCTCCTCCCAGACCAGATCCGGCAGCACCGGCTTGTGTTCGCTCCTGTCAGTAATCACCTTGAGCATGTGCAACAGCAGGCGTCCAGCGCCTTCCACCTGATTCGTGTCGAAGACAATCACCCCGGGAGTGTTCCGACTGCCGCTGCCGACAAACCCGCCCGCCGAAGCGTTCGACACTGCCGGGTCGCAATGGCGTGCCGGTCCGTGCCTTCCGGGCTCGGGTACCGCAAGTCGCTTCACCCGCGGCATCACGCGGCCCGGTCTATGCCCGGCTGCGGACACGCAAGACAATCCCGCGCATGACCGACAACACCCCGCCACCGCCCCGCCGCCCCAGATGGATCATCCCGCCATCGGCGTAGGTCGCCGCGCTCCTCGGGGTAGGCATCCTCATCGGCCGACTCACCTCCGCCGAATCCGCGCCCGCAGCAGCCCACCCTGCGACGCTTCCCGCGCAGCTCTCCAAAAGTACAGCGACCAAGCCCGCCAGGAGACCAAGGACAGCTCTGAGGAGACTGAAGCCATCAACCTGATGGCCAACGTCGTCCTCCAATCCCCGGAGTGCTTCAAGACGGCAGGGCTGTTGCAAAGTCCGGCTCAGCCGGGATGCGCCGACTCTTCGAATGTTTGTCCGAGGTGGCGTCCGGGCAGGTCGGCGCGGCTTTCATGGTCGGAAAACGCCTGACGTCACGTCAGGCTCTCCGAAGCGGCGGAACTGAGGCCAGGCTTCTGACCAGCGGAGATGCCGCGGGCCGTCGACTTTGCAACAGCCCTGTTCAAGACGGAGACCCGCGCCAAGGCGCAGTCGTTCAAGGATCGGCAAGCGGCCGGACGCTGCCCCGATTCATAATCCGACCAAACAGTCACAGCGGTACCGATCCGGGGGATGCCCCCAAGGCGCCGAGGGCCGCGGCGGTACCACGTGGGCCGGAGAGCGCGAGGCGGCACGGGCGTCCGCACCGCACCATCTCGGCGCTCTCCGGCGCCCGCTGCTTACCGGGAACGGCGCAGGCTCTCCGCCGGGGTCAGCAGGGCGAGGACGGCGTGCTCCCGGTGGAAGTCGTGCCACCGGGCCGCCAGGGTGCGATCAGCGAACAGCGCGAGCCCGATCTCCGTGTTCGTCTCCAGCTCGATCCCCTCCGGCCCGCCGGCCCCCTCCACGAACTCAGTCGCAAGGTCGTGAAAGCTCCGGCCGCGGTAGTACGACACGTGCACGGTGGCGGCCGCTACCGGCAGGCCACTCTCGTCGGAGACCAACGTGCCCTCCGACTCCCGATCCCTCACGTAGGCGTCGCGCTGCGTCTTCACCTCGGTCCGCATGGCGGCCTCCACCCGCTGCGCGTGGGTCGGCGGCTCCAAGGCGTCGTTGTACGAGAACGGCACGTGCCGCCCGTCGGTGTGGACCGCCTCGGGCCCCTTGTAGCCGCCGCGGGGCGTCATGATGACGCGGAAGTGGTCGACGCCCGGGCCGATCTTCTCCACCGCCTTCGGGTGCATGTCGAGGAGGTCGCGCAGCAGCAGGGCGTCCTCCTCCTGGTCGACCACGGCGTTGAAGTCGTACCGGTTCAGGAGGTCGCTCACGGCCTTTTTCCGGGCAGCCTTCGTGCGGTACGAGCGGTCTCCGATCCAGTACACGGACATGGTGAACTCTCCTTTGGGCGGGGGAGGGATCTCGCGGGCACCCACGCTAGGGCACAGGCCGCGTCCGGCCCGGTCCGGCTTGACAGGCAATCAGCCGCCAACTCCCGTACCGGGCCTAAGCCGTCGCCGTAGTGGCCTCGGTCGCGGCGACCTCGGCCACGGCAGTGCCGCCCTTGCGGTACTGCGCGGGCAGGCGAAGGGGCGTCAAGCCCATGCTCTGGGCGCGCAACCGCATCCCGGTGTCATCGGTCAGCACCCGTGTGCCGGCCGAGGGCAGCAGTTGGTTGAGCTCGGCGGCGCACAGCAGGATCTCGACGTCGGCCTCGCCGAGGCGGTGGCCCGGAGGATCGAGCCGGACCTCCAGCGTCACGCCGGGCCGCAGCCCCACGGCCTCCCCTGCGGGCGCGCCAGCCAGCTTCCGCTCCAGGTAGCGGATCGCCGTGGTCGCCTTCGTCGCGAGCGCCCCGTTGCCGTACTTCTGCCGGTCCAGCTCGTCGATCACCACCAGCGGCACCACCAGGCGCGCCGGGCCGTTCAGCTTCTCCGCCCGCAGCAGCTCCTTCCAGTCGATGTCCTCCGGCTGCCGCCAGTGGTTGAGCATGTTGGTGTCGTAGACGACCGGCACTCCGGGCCGCGCGGTGTACGCGCGCAGCGCCTTCAGCTGCTTTTGGGCGGCCTCGATCGCGGCGATCTGCCGCTGAATCTCCTGCACCAGCGCACCGAACAGATGCTCGACACCTGATGATGCTGCCAACTGCCAGGCGTGCCCGGAGTACAGGCCGCCGGCGAGGTCCGGATCGGCTATCGCCTGCCCCAGCCGGTCGTACGTGGCAGTGATCGTGCGGAAGTAGTCCGACCAATAGTGGTGCCCGCCCGGGTACTGCCCCTGCCGCTGGTAGAGGTGCTGCCACTTCTCCAGCACGTATGTCAGGTCGCTCTCAGCGATGTCCAAGCTGTATCAGGGGCGCAGTCTCATGACCGGGATCGTGGCAGACCGTCACCAGCCCGCGCGCCCCTATTGAGCGATACACCTGGATCCGGCGCCAGGTTGGAAGGCATCTCACGCGAGGGAAGATCCTGGCCTAGCCTTCGGGCGGATTCTTGATCAGCACCACTGTCTGCTCGGCGGGGAGTCGTGCACCGTCGACCCCGCCCACCGAGCCGCACAGCGTGATGAACAGCCGCAGCAGCGCGGCCCACCGCACATCCTCGCCCACCGAAGGCACTGTCCTTGTCCGCCTGGACGCCACCGTCGACCGCGTTGCCCGCGCACTTGCGCAGCCGAAGCTCCGGATCCACACAGTTGTGGGTCCGGAGCCAAGCCCGGAAGCCGGGCTGCCGCAGCGTCAGGTGGGGGCCTGAGCGATCACGCGGATGGTCGCGGCGAAGGCCACGTCGGCGCCCGGCGGGGCGTACGCTCCCACCACCGCAGCGGGACCGGCTGCGGGTCTGGAACAAGTCCGACGGGCCCCGATCTCACGGGCGCTGAGCCAGCCGAACCCAGCGCTCGTCTGTCGTGATCTCCGCTCACTGGGAGTCGATGAAGGTATCGAGCAGCCACTCCATAAACCAGCGGATCGCACCGGAGATGGCGGCGCCGATGACGTTCCAGGTGAAGCGGTTTTTGTTGATCATTACCGGAATCCCTTCGAACGGGCCGCGCGGTCGGGATGCGCCGCGGCGGCTGTGAGATCAGGGCACCGGTCATGCGGCCACTCCGGCGATCAAGCAACTCACGGCAAGGCTGTTTAGGCTGGTCAAGGGGCTATGAGTGGGCTCCGGGCGGACTCCGGTTCGGAGCTTGGACCGGAGGACCACATTGCCGTGACTGAGCACCGTGACGTTCGGTGGTTCCAAGAGGCCATGCAGCAGCTCTACGAGGAGGCAGGCAAACCCACCGAAAGCGAACTAATCGATCAGGCGCGGAGGAAGCGCGTGCCGCTAGACGACTCCACGCTCAATGACTGGCTTAAGGGTTGGCTGGTGAGCAGGAAGAAGAGCGGCGAGACTGCACGAATCGTCGTGCCGCGCGACCAAGTGAAGTTCGCGGCCCTGGTAAATATCCTGAAGGAACGCGCCAATAGGCGACGGAGAGCAACTCAGAGCAAGGTCGACTTCGAGCAGCTCCGCGCGAATGCTGAAATCGCTCGCCGACGTAAAAGGAGGCACCAGGAAGACACCGGCATGACGGACATGCCCCGTACTGACGGCCTCGGATGGCTACTGGCAGAGATTACCGACCCCTTCGCACTTGAAGTCCATCGGGCGATCGACATCGAGCTGCCCGCAGGATCTGACGACCTTGATCTACTGCCCGCATATGTTGAACGATCCCACGATAGAGATTTGCAGCGCGTCATTCAAATGGCCGCAGGAGGAAGCAGTGGTGTAGCCATTTTAATCGGCGCCTCTGCGTCGGGAAAAACGCGAGCCTGCTGGGAGTCTTTGCAGACTTTGCCAGCCGGGTGGCGGTTGTGGCGACCAGATGATCCCTCAAGTGCCGTAGGACAGCTGCCCAACGTCAGTAGCCGCACGGTGATATGGCTCGACGACACCCACGACAGCTTCCTGTACACGCCTATCAGCGACTCGGGCGAGAATCTAGCGCGCGGTCTTTACCTTCTGCTGCATGACTCTAAACGCGCGCCCGTTCTTGTGCTGGACACAATGTGGCCAGAGACCTGGGCAAAACTGATTACCCAGCCCACTAGCGGCGTCGGCGACCGACGGCACCAGCGAGCCGGTATCCTACTGAGCAGCCACGGCATCCGAGTTCCGTCCGCGTTCGACAACGAGGATGACCGTGCCGCCTTGGAGGAGAGATCGGCCCACGACCCGCGGCTTGCGCTAGCATCCGCCGAGGCCGAGGACAATGAAATTACCCAGTACCTGGCGGGCGTTCCTGTCCTGATGGAGCGGTACCACACTGCCCCAGAAGGCGCACGGGCCCTGATTGAAGCAGCGATGGACGCCTGGAGGTTCGGGCACCGCCATGCCATTCCGTTGGACTTCCTGCATTCGGCGGCACCCGCCTACATCGGCAAGCGTCAGCAAGAACGGTTGGCCTATGAGGGCGATTGGTTACAAGAAGCACTCGCCTATGCCAAGGCGGACTGTCTCGGGGTCCGCGGCCCTTTGACGCCCATCCCGTCAGGACCAGGTTTTCCACACCTCAGCACACCGCACTATCGTCTCGCCGACCCCCTTGAGCAGCACGCCCTGAGCCGACTGCAAGTTCTTCCCCCTGGAATTTTCTGGGAGGCAGCGGTCCACCACTTTACTGATCCCGTAGACCTGCTGATGCTGGGTCATGCCGCTCACAAGCGGTGGCTCCTTCGGCATGCCGCTCAGCTCTACTTGAAGTCAGGCGCCGCCGGGCTGGGCTATGCCTACGCAAGGTTGAGCGTATTGCTTGATTCTATTCAGGACCTCGACGGCGCAGAGGAGCTTAAACGTCGGGCTATCGATGTGGCCAATCCTCGCGAGGAATACGAGCTTACTATGCAAGGTGTCTTGGATGAGATCGATCCGCTTTCTCTATACGAGGCAGATCAGCTTCGGTCCGATCATGTCTGGCAATTGGAAAGCGCAGGGCGGTACGACGAGGCCGAAGAGTTTGCACGTCAGGAGGCAACGGCCGGGCATCCTGAAGCGATGGAAACGCTGATCACACAGCGTGCACCGTCTGACCCAAGTAGGAAGCTCTATGAGTTGGTGGAGGGCGAGTGGCGGATGCTCCGGCATGCGGGGCCGGACGCTACATTCTGGTTCCAGGTAAAACGCTATGGGCTGGAGGCCGATGGCAGTGTTTCGGCCCCTTGGAACTGGAAGACACTTGAGGGCACTCCGTGACGGTCCTTGGTCCTGAGCGGGCCGGGCTCTCGGCAGGGCTGTTGCAAAGTCCGGCTCAGCCGGGATGCGCCGACTCTTCGAATGTTTGTCCGAGGTGGCGTCCGGGCAGGTCGGCGCGGCTTTCATGGTCGGAAAGCGCCTGACGTCACGTCAGGCTCTCCGAAGCGGCGGAACTGAGGCCAGGCTTCTGACCAGCGGAGATGCCGCGGGCCGTCGACTTTGCAACAGCCCTGGGGCTCTCGGCTCTGGAGAACCGGAAATCCGTAGATCCGCGTACAGTTCCCCGTGGAGCAGCCTGACCCGTACGCCGTCCTGCAGGAGTGGCTTGCCGCTGGCCGCGGCAAGCACGGCCGTGCGCTGCAGGGCACCGCGCCGACCCGGTACGGCGCGGACGTCCGGGACTGGCTGCACTTCACCGAGGAGACCACCGGCATCGGTGCGTGGCAGGCGACCGAGGACACCGCGAAGACTTGGGCGTACGCGCAGGCGCTGCGGCCGCCGCCGCAGGGCGAGCCGTCCCGGCGGCCGCTCGCGCCCCGCGTCTCGCTGCACAATCCGGCGCGGCAGTTGGCAGTGCTGTCGGTGTTACTACGCCTTCGCCGCGGCTCCCGGGCACATCCGGGAGCCGCCGTTCAACCCAGCCGCGCTGCGGACGGCGCCCACCGCGCTCCCCACACCGCGCCGCTGAGCCTGGAGCAGGCCGCCGCGATGCTGTGTGCGGCCGACGACCTGGCGCCTGGGCGGCAGCGCCGCGGCCCGTACGAGGTCGCGCTGTACCGGGACCGGCTGTTGGTCTACCTGCGGCCGCGTCAGGCGGTCGGCATCGACCTGGAGGACCTGCACGAGGAGGACCCGTACCGGCGGGTGCGGACCCTGACCTGCCCGGCGCCGAAGGGTGACAGCACGATCGTCCACCAGCCGGCCCGCGCGGTCTGGCCAGCCATCGCCGACTACCTGCCACACCGCGTCGACGGCCAGCGCCCCGCCACCGGACGGCGCCCGCCAGCAGTCTTGATGCGACGGGCGCACGGGAGTCGGGGCGCCTCGGGATAGATCAAGGACTCGGGCTGCCCGGCAGCGGAGTGCCTGGAAAAATGGAAACGTGCGGACGCTTCGCATCCACCACCACGATCGGGACGGTGCCCGGGTGGTCGAGCTCGACTGGGACGGCGACTCCGTCACTGTCCCCTTCCGGCCCGCGGTCGACCGGTTCCTCATGGAAGACCTGCGCTGGTACCACGAGAACTATCGGGAGAGCTGGGCCAGCGCATCCAATGAGCGGGTTGCCCAGGTCCGCCGCGCCCAGCGTGCGATCGGTGAGGCGCTGTACCGAGCACTGTTCACCGGCCGCGGCTCTGCCCTCGCGGCCAAGGTACGCGCTGCCGGCGACCAGCTGCGGGTGGAGATCCGGGACGACGTGCACGACGCGGCCATCCCGTGGGAGCTCCTAGCGGACCCCAGAACCAAGAAACCGCTGGCTCTGGAGGCGGCAGCCTTCGTGCGGACGATCGGTGCCATCGCGGCCGTGGCGCCGGCGGACCGGGCCGTGTGGCGGATCCTGCTAGTGATAAGCCGGCCGGGCGGCGCGCAGGACATTGGGTACTGGGCCGTCGCGTACGAGCTGTGGCGTACGCTCGGTGCCCGGCCGCACGTCAAGGTTGACGTGCTACGGCCGCCAACCTTCGAGGCACTGAGCGAGCGGTTACGTGCCGCTGTGGTCGCAGGGGTGCCATACACGGCAGTCCACATTGACGGCCACGGCGTGATCCTGAACCCGTATGGCGGCCCGCGGCATACTGGCTACCTGGTTTTCGAGAGGCCCGGCCGCGACGGGCCCGACTTCGTCGATGGCACGACCCTAGGCCACGAGCTCGCCGCCAACGATGTCCTGCTCCTGACCATGAACGCCTGCCGGTCAGCCGACACGGCGGGCGGCGATCGGTACCTGCAAGCCGCGCCAACTGAGCCGACTGGCCAGCCGTCGATTGCCGAGGAAATCATCGCTGCAGGCGTCCCGGCCTGCGCCGGCATGGGCCGCGAGGTGTACCCGGACACCCCGTCCCGCTTCTTCAGCGCGTTCTACACGGCGCTGCTCGACAGTGGAAGCCCGGGTGCGGCAGCCCGGGAGGCGCGGCGGCGGCTGCAGGCCGAGCCGCTCTCCGTTGGTGTCTACCGCGAGGGGAGCCAGCCCATCGACGACTGGTGCATCCCGGTCGTGGCCGAATGGGCCGCCGTCCAACTCGCCTCCGTGCCCGGTGAGCCGTCGCATCTGACTGGCCTGCTGAACGACGTCCCCACTGAGCTCTCCACACCGGCGGTCGTGGGTTTCGACCAGGCCGTCCTGAAGCTGGAGGATCAGTTCGACCGGGCCAGAGTCGTTCTCGTGCACGGCCCACTGCTCTCGGGAAAGAGCCGGCTGGCCGTCGAGTACGCCCGCTGGTGGTCGGCCACCTCGCCCGAGCCCCGCCAGGTGACCTACCTGCGCCTCGACGGTGGCGACGCCGTGCTTGAAGGGTGCGCGCTCAACGACCTGGATGATGGCCTGCTGGTGCTCGACCAGGCGGACCGGGCCGGGCCAGCCGCGTCCGCGCTCGTGCACCGGGCGGCCCGCACTGGTCGGGTCATCGTGACCGCGCGCTCGCCAGAACAGCCATGGCTGCCGGACCACGAGCATCTCAGTCCGGATAAATTGCTGCTGAGGGAGCGGCGGGCCCTGCTCGGCGCGCAGTGGGCACGCACCACGGGCCGCAAGTACGACGCGCACATGTTCCACCCGCTGGCGTACTTCTGCGGAGGCATGCCTGGGGTTCTCCTGCTGCTACTGAACGCCGCATACGACCGCGTCGCTGGCGGCGTCTCGGCCGATCAGGTGGCCCAGTGGCTGCATGAGGCCCGGTGGGACCGCCTCGCCGACCTCGGGATGGACACGATCGCGAGAGTGGCCGAGCACGCCGCCGCGGATCTACGGGCCCGTCTCGATGCCAGGGAGCTTGCCCTGGTCCCGTACGTTGCCCGGTTCAACGTTTTCTGTGACGCCTCGACGGTGAGCCAGTTGGTGACCGTTGTGACGGGCGCTGCAGTGCCCGAGGACGTCGCGGCCCGGCTGATGGAGCGTCTGCTGGCGGCTGGCCTCATCGAGGAATCCACTACCCGCCGGCCCGGCTGGTGGCTGCACCCGCTACTCAAGCTCGTGTCGTCTAAACTCCCACAAGATAAAGACGCCGACCTGGACGGCGCACTCATCGCCACGATGGCCGGCGAAGCCAAGCGCCTCACCGCCGAGATCTCCAGCGCGCCCCTTGTCGTCAGCCAGCTGCTCCGGGCCCACAAGCAGAACCTGAACGACACGCTGTGGCTGGCCCTGGAGCGCCAGACCGTCGAGCCGATCGTGGACCTGGCCGAGGCCGTCTGCGTTTCGTGCCGGTACGAGGGTGATGCCAAGCTGGCCGGCGAGGTCCTCGATCTAACGCTGCTGCATGTCCTGGAACCCAACGCATTCGCGCCCCAGCTGCAGTCGGGCGAGCTCGCCGCCCGGCTCTGGTACCAGGCGATCTGGGTCAGCGCGTACTGGCCGTACCAGTCCCGCCCGGGTTACTCCCCGTCTGCCCTGCCACCGCCCAAGGACGATCACTTCGCGGCGGGCCTGTATCTCCGGTCCGTCGGCGACTATGCCCGGGCGCTCATAGCCTTCAGCGCCGAGGCGAAGGAGCCAGCCGCGCGCCCGCTCTACCGGCCGGGCGATCCGGACTGGCACATGGCCGAGATCATCCTGATCGCCGGCGAGGACGCCTTCCAGCCGACCGGACTAGACCATGGGCGCCGCAGCTACACGGCCCGGCTGCCCGATGATGAGCTAGGCCGGACCGCGTCGCGCGTACTGGAGGCCAGGATCCGCTTCCGCTCCCTGACAACTGGAGACCTCTTCGCGGGCGATCTCCTTCCGCCAGATGACCCTGTGGCCCTAAATGAGATCGCCGCACTGGTGGAAGAGGCGATGGCGGAGCAGGGTGGGCAGTCCGCGGAGAACCGCGCTCACGCCGAGATGATCCTCAGCTTTGTGCTCCTCGCGCGCGGCGAGCTCACGAGAGCCGTGGCCGCCTTCGAAAACAGCGTGCGCCTGCTGACCCAGATACGGTACCCCGACCTCTGGCGATACCAGTGGCGCTTCGCGCACTATCTCCTCCACCAGGGGTGGATCACCCGCGCCTACGAGACAGCGTTTGGGGCGTTCTATTCCGCCATGCATACGGGCGGCGCCGCGTGGCCAGTGTCCACCCATATCCGCGAGTTCTGCCAGCGGCTCGAAGCGACCCACAAGGAGCTGAAGCGACGCAGAAGGAGCTGAGGACATGAGCGACCCGTTCGGCGGCATCCCGCTCGCCGCCGCCCTGACAGACGAGCAGTTGGCCAACCGACTTGGCCAGCCGGTCCTCAGCGGCCGGGATACTGCCACGAGCGGTGACGGCCGCTTCGGGTTCGAGTGGCTCGGAGGGGCACCGGCGTGGCGGCACACTTCACACACCATTGGATTCATCCCGGAGAGTGCGTCCGGCGACGGCGCAATCCGGCCCGTCGGCCAAGTCGAGGCCGATCCCTCGCTCAGAAACGCCCGGCTGCGCATCACTCTGGACAAACTGCGGGTGGCGGACTACCCAGGCGGCGGGCCACACCGCGTCCTGTTTAACTTCTTCGTGCAGAACCGCACCGATACCGGCGTCGAGGACGTCAACTTCAATGCCACGTACCGCGTCCATGAGGGCGACAGTGCCGCCATCCTCAACTTCCCCATCTTCGCCGGAGTGGCGCCGTCCGAGACCGGCCTCACCATCCGCTGCTACACGGTGAACGTCAAAAACGACAACGACGAGCTGTTACTCGACCTTCTCGAGTCGGACGTCCTGCGACAAGGACTCACCCTCGCTGCCGTCGCCCAACCGGCGATCGGGCCGCTGTCCGACCTCGCCGTCGGCATGGCCAAGGCGATCGCCACCCGCCGACGCAACGTACCGGTCCAAGACGTCCACCTCGGCCTCGACTTCGGCGGCCCGGCAACCGGCGCGCGCTTGGCCACCGGGTCGTACATCGCAGTGCAGGTCCCGTCAGCCTTCCAGCGCTCCTGGCGCTGGTCGGACTGGACCTACGACGCAGATATGGACCAGATCGCCAACGCGGCTGGCAATCCGATACCGCTCAACTACTTCATCCTTGGTGTCAGCCGTATCCCGGCTGTCTGAAGAGTTGCGCATCCCCGTCCTTTCGCTCCTTTCTACCCCCACAATGCCTGCCACCTGCCCCCGAGACCGGACCGGGATCGGGCGGGAACCGCAGGACTGACGCGGACTTCAGCAAGTGGGTGGTTGAGCGCGGGGCGCTCCGCTACCGCACCCTGGCCAGCGCCCAGGCGGCGCTGGACCCGCCTTTGCTGCCGCCTGCCCTGCGCCGCCAGCCCGCCGACCGGGCCGTAGCCGGCCCTGCCGTCGGTCCGTCATCGCACCGGCCGGACCGCGGACGGTCCGGCACTGGGCAGTTGCCATCGAGGAGGTGGCTGGTACCCGTGCCGGGCGGAGCCGCCTACCGGTCCAGCCTGCACAGGACACCACGGCCTGCCCGCCTCCGAGAGGTTGCTGACGTCACCACCTGCAGACAAGACCTTCCTGCTCCACCTTCACGACCTGGGAGCACTGGCCGGGACCACCTGCAGCCCGTACCTGTTCGCTGGGTCGAAGAACCGGCAGCGGCAGGGCAGGGAGACCTGCCGCCGGAACTCATAGGCATGGAAAGGGCCGTCAAGGCCCGGGTCCGGCGGCAGCCGGACTTCCATGACTGATGCAGTGACCTCGCCTGACCGGACCTGCTGGGTACTGCTGGTCCCCAGCCCAGGCTGCGGAAGCGGCAAGACCAGCCAGCCCGCCGGAGGCAAAGCTGCGGCAGACTGGCTGCCGCGCCTTTTTATGCAAGAGGCAGCCATGATTATTAGGCCTCTGACCTGCAGACTTGGATTTTCAAAGGTCTAGCTGGGCCGACACTTTGGCTCGCATGGCGTCACTGGAGCTCGACATTCGACGCAAATGTTTCGCAGCATTGCGAAACATTGTCCGCCGGTGGTCATGCTTCAAGCCTCCCACCTGATCATCCGACCTTGCTGGACCCGGCGCTGTGAGGTCGCGCGCGCGCGTCGGCGCGCGACACGTGTTTCGCATCGGCATGCAGAATCCTTCGCACTGCTGCGAAGAACGTGTAGCCTGCTGCCGACACGAGCAAAGGATCAAGGCCTTGGCAGAAGCACAGCGCGACTCCGCACGCAGGAACGCTCCCCAGCGCTCGCGTCAGCAGAGACTGGAGCCTGCCGGCCCTCAGAACCAGCGGGACCTGGCTGCCGAGATCGTCCGTGGATACGCAGGGCACCTCCCGAGCGGCGTCTACGAGGCCCGAACGCGCTTCTACCGCCGTGCACCCCACGAAGTCCTCGGCTCCGACGGCTACGCACTGCTCAGCCGCTACTTCGCCCGCTACGTCCTCCCCCAGGCGCTCATGTCCGGCGAGATGACGAAGCTCCAGTGCGCGGTGCTCTCGAACATCGTCGGCCGGGCTGAACGAGGCGTCTGCCACGCCATCCAGCGCGAGATCGCCGACGAGATCGGCACCAGCCGCTCCAGCGTCAGCCCCGCCCTCAGGCACCTCGCGACCCGCAACTACATTCGCAGTGTCGGCCGGGGGGTGTGGCAGCTCAACCCTCTCATCGCGTACAAAGGCAATGGGGATGAGCAGCAGGCCTTCCTCGCCGAGCTTCGAGCATTGGCTCTCGAGAACGGCTTCCCTGACATCATCGGACTGGCCGCTGTCCAGAACGAGGAGAAGGAGTCGACGGCATGCTGATGGTCACCAACCTCTTCGGGATGCTTCGCCGGCTTGAGCTGACTCCCACCGCCACCAATGTCCTGTCTGTCATGGTCGAGAAGCAGGACCCAGGCGGTGCCGTCCCGATCACCCAGCAGGACATCGCGGAGGAGCTGCAGATCCTTCCGTCGGTGGTCAGCCGGGGTATGACTCTGCTCGTCGAGCGCGGCCTGGTGCTGCGTAAGGGCTATCGCTACCGCCTTCACCCTGCTATTGCCGGGTATAGCTCCGAGCTGGAGATGCAGGCCGCGATGGCCCGTGCTGCCCGCGAGGGTGTGCCGCCCATCCTGATCCCCGACTACCAGGCCGCCCCGCCCAAGCCCGGCCGGTCCCGGCTCCGCGCGGTCGGCTGATCGCCTGGTCAATGCTTATGCCGCAGCACTGACTGTTGCTGCGCTGCTGAGCCGGAGTCGTGGATCGCGTGCCTGAACAGCAACTGAAAGGGCCCGCTCTGATTGGAGCGGGCCCTCTCATCATGTTCCGGTGTGAAGTTCAGCCACCATCGCCGAGAGGCCAGTACTCGCTTCACTGGCCGCTGCAGTCAGGCAGCGCTAGCTCGAACCAAACGACCTTGCCGACCGCCTTACGGGCGGTGCCCCAGCGCTCGGAGATCGTGCTCACCAGGCGGAGGCCACGACCGTACTCATCCCGGGGACCGCCGGGTTCCAGGGACGGAAGGTTATGGCTGTCGTCGCTGACTTCGACCAGCAATTTTTCACCCAGTATCAGCTGCAACTGGACGTGGCCGTGCGAGACCCGCACCGCGTTGGTGACCAGCTCACTGACCAGCAACTCGGTGTCGCTGATGAGCGCATCAAGTTGCCACACACCCAACTGGTCGCGGACCAGCCGGCGGGCCCGGCGGACCTCCTCCTCCGCCCCGGCGAGCTCCCAGGTGGCCACCTCGCTCGGCGGCATGCCGTCGAAGCGTGCCACTAGCAGCGTGATGTCGTCCTGCTGGTCATCGGAGTGCAAAGTGCGCATGATGCTGTCGCAGGTCTCGTCCGGGGTCTGCTTGGGGTCGATCAGGTTGCCGCATAGCGCGGCCAGACCCTCTCCTATGTCACCGCCCCGCACCTCGACCAGGCCGTCGGTGCACATCACCAGCATCGAGCCGTCCGAGACGTCGATCCGCTTCGCCACGAACGGCACCCCGCCGACCCCGATCGGCGCGCCCCCCGGGATCTCCAGCAGCTCGCCCCGGCCGTCCGGGTGCACCAGCACCGGCGGGACGTGCCCGGCGCTGGCCAGCTCGCAGGTGCGGTTGATCGGGTCGTAGACCGCGTACAGGCAGGTCGCCAGGTGGTCGTCGCCGAGCTTGTGGGCCAGGTTGTCCAGGTGCCGCAGCAGCTGGCCGGGCGGCAGGTCCAGCGCGGCGAGGGTCTGCATGGCGGTGCGGAACCGGCCCATCGCGGCCGCCGAGTGCAGGCCGTAGCCCATCACGTCGCCGACCACCAGGGCGACCCGGCTGCCCGGCAGCTGGATCGCGTCGAACCAGTCGCCGCCCACCTCCGCCCGGGAGTCGCCCGGCAGGTAGCGGTGCGCGATCTGCACACCGGGGAACCGCGGCGGCCGGGTCGGGATCATCGACCGCTGCAGGGTCGTCGCCACCCGGGACTCCGCCCGGTGCAGCCGCGCGTCATCCAGCGACAACGCCGCCCAAGCTGCCACCTCTTGGAGAGCTCCTGTCTCCCCGCCGTCGAACGGCGAGCGGTCCGGCAGCCGCAGCAACGTGAGGATGCCCAGCACCGTGCCCCGGGCGGACAGCGGCAGCACCAGCATCGAGCACCCCGCCACCACCGGCACCAGGTCCGGCCCGCCGCCCAGCAAGGCCGCGAAGTCCACCGCCACGTCCGGGTCTATCACCGGCACCAGCACCGGCTGGTTCTCCTGCAGCGCCAGGCCCGGCGGCGTGGACCGGGGCATCGCGAGCAGTACGCCCTCGTTCAGCACGTGGTCCCACTGGCCCAGGGAACTGGATACGACTTGGGCGGCCACCCGGCGCAGCATGGTTCGGTCGTCCGGGCGCTTGTCCGGCAGCTTTGAGTCGGAGATCAGGCCGTCGAGGAGGTGCACGCAGGCGAAGTCGGCGACGGGCGGGGTGAACACTTCGCACAGGCTGCGGGCGATTTTTTCAGGGTCACGAGAATCGCCCAAGCCCTCACGGAGGGAACGAAGCATGTACAGCACTTCACCCCGGGCCAATGACGGGTCACCGGTCTGATGCGGCGATACCTCACTTCGGCCCGGGAGTGAAGCCGAAGGACCTTGACGAGGGGAGAGGATGCCAACGTCCCGGCCGGCACGGGCGCCGTATGCAGGGCGCGACCGGCCTGTGCGCGCCGCCACCGAGGGAATTGGTCGACCTGCAACGGCAAGGCTGGACGGAGCAGCGTGCTCAGGCCTAGCTTGGGCGGTCGCACTCATCTCTGCCGGTGACTGCAAGGGCTCCGTATCGGCCTTCGGCTGCTGCCGAGACCGAATCCGCTTTTTGATCTTGGCCAGCTCGCCTTCAACATCAACAACAGGCCCAAGTGCATCAAAGATCGCATTCTCCGTTGCACTCAGCATGTCCTTCAGCTGGGCTTCCTCGGGCGAGAACGGTTCCGCATCATCGTCTACGTCCTCCGGCTGGAAGCCGTGGGTACGGTCGGTCACGTCTCCCTCCCGCCCGGGCCCTCTACGACTCCCATGGCCCGCAAGTCCTGCCACACCCAGTCAAGATCACGACGAGCGAAAGTGACATGGCTGCGCACGGCAGGTTCGCTGATACCCATCATCTCTGCGACCTCCCGCGTACTGAAGCCTCCGAAGCAACGGAGCACCAAGGCGCGACGCCGTTGCGGGGCGAGACGTCTGGCTTCGTTGCAAACCCTCCGGAAGGCTTCTTTGAGATCGAAGCTGAAGGCCGGATCCGCCCCCACATCCACCTCGTCCCACCTCTCCATGGGCTCCCGCCGGGCATCTCCGGCTTGTGCCACGGCCAGGGCCTCCCGCACAACTACTTTTGCCAGCCAGGCATTCCAGTTCTGGACTGGGGGCTTCTCCGAGGTTAGCCGCTTCCAGCACTCCTCGAAGGTGTCCTGCACTGCGTCTTGTGCGGGCGCCAATCGGTTGCCCGTCACGACCATGGCTTTGGCCAGCAGCCGACGATAGTTGCTGCGGTACAGCTGATCGAATGCCTCATCGGCGTCCTCCGGGGTCACCCGTCCTCACCGTCATCCAGTACGTCCACCACCCACGAGACTCCGTCGCGGTCCGTTGCCTCGACCCGCCCACCGCGCGCGGGAAGCTCCCGAAGCACGGCAGTCATCGTCTGGCGCCGTCCCTTCTCGCGCATCTGGTAGGCAAGAGCTCTGAGAAGCACCCCCACGCCAGAGCCACCACAGGCGACCGCTACCCAGTCCCAAGCGGACATAGTCTCTCCC
The DNA here is from genome assembly GCF_040702125.1 of Kitasatospora sp. NPDC085895. Taxonomy (NCBI): domain Bacteria; kingdom Bacillati; phylum Actinomycetota; class Actinomycetes; order Kitasatosporales; family Streptomycetaceae; genus Kitasatospora; species Kitasatospora sp. NPDC085895. Next base: position 19,420 of record NZ_JBFBJY010000056.1, read on the forward strand.
TCCGAAGCCCTCCCCCTGAAAGAGAGCTGCTACCTCATAGAGGCCGAAGGGCCCGAAAGCGCTTAACCGTCAAACAGGCTGCGCAAGACTCATGTTGACCGACCAGCAGCTGATGGCTGAGTGGAAGCCAGCCCACGCCCCCCACGCTTCCGCTGCTCCGTCCTCCGCCCAGCGAGTGCGACGGTTGGACGACCCGCAGAGGTGCGTGCGGCCCTGCTACGAAGGACACAGCCGGACCAGGCACTATCTGCGAGAACGTGATCGCTGCACGCCAACGACGGCCGACGCGGTCGTGACTTTCGACCCAGCCGATGGCCGCGACCTGACTGCAGACCCACAGCGCGAGCGAGCAGCCACCGATCCGGCGCTCCCGCCACCGATCAACCAGCGTCGGCAATCTTGCCGAGCCGGGCAGCCACCGCCTCGACCTCCGTCGTGCCTTGTGTCACCTCGACCGTGCTTCGCGCCATCGCCGACGCACGCCCGTCCGCATCAATGCAGTGCTGCGCACTCTGGCCGTACCACAGCAACGCCTTCGACCAGTGCTGCTGCGCCTCGGCGTCCGGGATCGGGCCGTACTCCTGCGCCGAGTCCACATGGACCAGCATCGTGCGGCACGCCTGTGCCACGGCACCGGAGTCCCCGGACGCCGCGGCCTGGCCAACCGCGACCGCGTCAGCCTGGATGTTCTTGACGTGGGTCAGACCCCCTCCGGCCGACCACGTCCCGATCGCAGGACCGCCAGTGGAGGCAGCTGGCGAGGGCGCGGCCGACACGACGGCGGCCGGCCCGGCACCCGTGTTGCTGCTGCCACACCCTGCGGTGAACAGCACCACGGCGGCACCCGTTGTGGCCCACAGCAGAGCCCGTCGGCCACTGCGGGCCGAACGAAGCAACGAGGTCGAGGACGTGAGTACGGGCATGCGAAGGCCTCCTGCTGTTCTGCTGGGTGATCACACGCCACGCTTCCACCTCCCGGCGGGACGCACGGCAGGGTTGCCGAACCGAGACCGGCCTGATGGCGGGACCTTCGCCGACTCGGACCTGGCGGTCGGGCTCGACGCGGGCGCGGACAGCAGCTCCGTGGTCCAGCGGCACTGCTCCAGCCGGCGACCGGGCGACTCTCCGCACCGCGGTCCAGCCACAGCAATCGGTCAACAGCCACGCTGCCAACGATCGTTCCCAGCCGAATCAGGCTGCAGCCAGCACTCCTTCCGTCGGCCGGCCCTAGGGTCGCCGTTGCGACCGAGGGAGCTGCGATGCTGGAGATGGACTGGACCGACTGGCAGTGCCCCACCTGCCACGCCACCCGGGAATGCATCTCACGCACAGGCCCCCGCTCAGTGCCGCACCTGCGCCGCGTCATGCTGACAGCCGTCCTCTGGGCGGCGCAGCGCTACTCGCGCCAGCTGCCCCGGCCGCAGCGGCTCCAAGCCGCGACCGCGATCCTGTCCAACCCACCAAGGTCGGGGGACGACACCGAGAAGGAACCGTTCTGGGCAACGCTCGCCTCGACGTTCGAACAAGCCGGCCAGCTGCTCCAGCACACGACGTCCTACGTGCGGGACGACAGCCAGGCGCTCACCAACACCAGGGAGCTGGCCGAGCAGGTGCAGCAGGTCGGCAGGGCGCTCAAGGACGCCGGCGCCGTACTCAGGGAGATGCGCTACGCGGAGCTGCCCCGCGACGACGAGATGCTGAAGACCATCCGGCGGCCGACCCCGGCCCAGCTACGCCTGGCCCGCAGCCGGGGCGACTACCGCGCCCTGGTGGCGGAGCTGGAGCGCCGCCAAGGGGAGCCGATGCAGCGTGGCCAGGACTGGAAGGCGGTCTGGACCGCGGACGGCGCGGTCACCGCGGAGGCCGCGGACGGCACCGTCGCGGCCGGCTGGGCGGCCTGCCCCGAGGCCGTGACGGAACTCCTCGCCCCCTGGGAGCCGACCAGCCTCCACCGCCCCAAGATCACCCTGGAAGTGGCCGACCCTCCGGACGTCCTCGCCCCTTGGTCCGAGGGCGCCTTACTCTCCACCGAACAGGCCACGGCGGCGTTCGAAGCCGGCGCCCCGCAGCTGCGCGCGATCGAGGAGGCCCTCGAACAGCTCCGCACCCAGTGGCCGGCCCATGAGATCGCAGACCGGGTCCAGGACGCGGCCCGGCTGCTGCAGAAGACAGCACCGCAGGTGCCGTTCTTCGACCTCGTCAACCACTCCCCCGACGCACTCTGGGCCCACGCCTCCTCCGCCGGCTGGGTGCGCGTGGAGGCCATCGTCGAAGCAGGAGACCCCGTCTGGGGACACTTCGACCGGCTCGAGAAGTCCCGCGGGCCCATCTGGCTCCCCACCGCCGCATCCGAACTGCTCGCCCAACCACCAGAGAAAGTCGCCGGGTTCCTGCGCCACCACCTCTTCGACGAGCCGCCCGTCAACCTCACCACCCTCGCCGGGCCAGCCGGCCCCATCCACGGCATCTCCACCGGCGGGATCCACCGCACCCACCTCTTCAAGGTCCTCGGCCTGCCCTGGCTCTACGCCAACCAGGACGCACTGATCCCGCCGCGCCGCCTCGACGTCTCGGCCGTCATCCCGCCCGGATCAGGACCCCGTGAGGCCGCGCGCACCGCAGCCCTGTGGGAAGGCCTCCTCGACCGCGGCCTGGCCACCGGCCGGATCGAGCGCAACGGCCCCTGGGCCACGATGCACCTCGACCGTGCACCCGCCCTCTGGATGCTCGGCACCCGCGACTTCGCGGCCGCGTACAACACCGCCTACGAGCGGGTCTACCCCGGCGCTCTCGCCCAGCTCGGCATCCCAGACACCGCACTCGAGGACGGCACTGCTTGGGAACACTGGCTAACGGCCCACAGCCGGGAAGAGGAAGGATAACGGGAATTATCCTTCTCTTTTTCGGGGCTCCGCCGGGTGGTACGGCCATACCACCCGGAGCCCGGGGTCAGCGGATCAGCTTGTGCAGCACCGGCACGCTCGCCCCGAAGCCGGTCAACCCGGCGAGCACCGCACCGGCCGCCAGGCCGCCGCTGAGGAAGGTCAGCCCGCCGACGACCAGGCCGATGAAGGCCGCCGTGAGGAGGACAATGGCGGCGTGCGCCGTAAGGAACGGGTCGGGCTCGTTCGGCGGGGTCGGGACGGGCGAACTCACGATCTTCTCCATGGAGCTGTCGGTGATTCGGACGCCCGCTTCTACGTCTCACCGGGCCTGGTACCCCACGGACGGATCCGCCCCGCGTCGTTCTAAAAAATCTTGAAAAAGTCCGTGGGGTACCCCCGGGAGGGCCACTTACAAGGGGGCGAACTCGGTTCCGGCACAGCACGGGAGCCTGCGAGTGGGCTGGGACGGGGCCGAAGTCGGCCCCTTCGCTGCGATGGGCCGAGGAGACGATCGGAAGGAGACGTGGTGCAGGGCGACGACGCGGGCGAGCAGTTCGCGGCCGCGCGCGCCCGCGACCTACAACCCACAGGCCAACCCGCCAGAAGTGATCTCGGTGCGCCCGTGCCGGCGGAGGTCTTCCGGGCAAAGGAGTCCCGCCCCGACCGAAAGGCTCGCCGACTGCAGGAGAGCATCGACCGCCGGCTGGCGGACCAACGCATCGTCCAGCTGCTGGCGGAAAACGGCTTTGAGGGCTCGCAGTACGACCGGTTCGTCGATGAGCTCATCCGGTACGGGATCGCCGTCCTGAAGGCCTGGATGCACTCCGGGTACATCTTCAGGCTTGTCGCTCAGCGCGGGTATGGCCTCAACCCGCACGAACTGGAGCTGGAAGAGCTTCATCTGAACAACGACCTCCGGGAGGAGCTGGCGACCATGACCGTCGCCCGCGCTCTGCCCCGCTTCCGCCAGCAGGCCCTCGTGGAAGGCGGCTGGCGCTTCGAGGGCGGTGCCAGCATCACCACCTACTTCATGGGTGCCTGCGCCTACGACTTCCCAAACGAGTTCCGCCGGTGGCGGGCCAGCGAGGAGAGGCAGTCGCGTGCACTCCGGCGGGAGAAAGCCGTCTACGAGGACCCCATCCGCACTTTGAGCGTTGCCGACGAGGTGCTGGGCCAACTGAGGGTGATGATCGACCTGGAGGACATCGACGACCCGAGGACAAGGGCGGCGGTGGCGATGGTCATCGACGGCTACTCGCAGGAGGAGATCCGCGAGGCCCTGGACGCCAAGACCGTGCGGGCGGTCGAAGGACTGATCTACCGGTGGCGGACCAAGGCCAAGCAGGGGGAACGTGACCAGCGTGACTGACAACCAGGACTTCGACGCGCTGCTAGAGCAGTCCTCCCTCGGTTCTGCCGGTGCCCGTCGACTGCGTGCGCGCACTCCTGTGGAGCATGCCGCCGCCGTACGGATCACCATGTTGCGGCGGGCGGTCGCGGCCGGCGACGACTCGGTCCTGGGCAACCTGGCCCGACTGCTCGAACAGGCTGGGGTCCGTGGTGAGGCAATGAAGCTGTA
>NZ_JBFBJY010000056.1:23981-50853 GCF_040702125.1 Kitasatospora sp. NPDC085895
CTGGGGTCCGTGGTGAGGCAATGAAGCTGTACCGGCGGGCGGTCGCGGCCGGCGACGACTCGGTCCTGGGCAACCTGGCCCGACTGCTCGAACAGGCCGGAGATATCACGGGCGCGGAGGCGATGTACCGGCGCGCTGTTCAAGCTGGCCACAGTCTCAAGCAACCGGGGCAAGCTGGGAATCTCAAGCAATCGGCTTCAAAGATCCCCGAGGGACAGGCCCAACATAAAAAACCAGAGGCCCGGCCGGACCGTTGAGTCCTGCCCAACCTGTGGCTTGGCGGACCTGCGCCGCCGGGGCCTACCGGGCGGCCGCCGCGATGTACCGGGCCCAGACCGTTGGTACCGGTCAGCCCAGCCAACCGCACGCTCAGCTCGTGGACCCGGAGTCAATCATCGAGGTCACCGGGGAGCTGGCCAGCCCCCAGTGGGTTGTCGATCTGGGGAGGGAAAGTGAATGATCATTATCCTTCCCTTTCCGAGGCGCCGCCGAGCGGGTGAATCAGGCGACAGTGGCCGCTCGGATACCGTCCGGGACGGGTTGGCCGACCGACGATGGGAGCATGGCGCAGCCGATCCCGCGCGAACTGTGAGCACCTTCCCCGAACCGCCGAACCCGCCCGACTGGGAGCACTGCGGCCGCAATGCCACCACGACGGATCCGGTCGGCTGCCGCGGCATCCACGTCCCCGGCCACACCGCCTGCCTGGCGCACCTCACCGACCCCGACCGCGACGCCTACCTCGCCGGCCTCGCCCCCGGCACCAACATCGACCACCGCGGCACCCCCTTCACCGAGAACCTCCTCGACGCACTCCTTCAAGCGCTCCGAGACCCGGGCACCGGCCGTCCCCGCCTCGGCGACGCCAGGTTCGACGATGCAACGTTTTCCGACGTCGCCGGGTTCGGCAGGGCGATGTTCACCGGCGACGCCTGGTTCGACAGGGCGACGTTCAGCGGCCTCGCCTGGTTCAAGGATGCGACGTTCAGTGGCGACGCCCGATTCAGCGGGGCGATGTTCAGCGGAGACGCCCGATTCAGCTGGGCGACGTTCACCGGCGACGCCGGGTTCGGCGGGGCGACGTTCACCGGCGACGCCGGGTTCGGCGGGGCGACGTTCACCGGCCTCGCCTGGTTCAATGCGGCGACGTTTACCGACGTCGCCGGATTCGACAGGACGACGTTCAGCGGCAACGCCCGGTTCGAGGGGGCGACGTTCAGCGGCAACGCCCGGTTCGAGGCGGCGACGTTCACCGACGTCGCCTGGTTCGGCGGGGTGACGTTCCTCGACGCCCAATTCGGCGGGGCGACGTTCACCGACGCCCAATTCGACGGTGCGACGTTCACCGAGGTCGCCTGGTTCGACAGGGCGACGTTCAGCGGCAACGCCCGGTTCGACAGGGCGACGTCCATCGGCCTCGCCTGGTTCAATGCGGCGACGTTCACTGGCGACGCCGGGTTCAGCTGGGCGACGTTCAGCGGCGACGCCGAGTTCGACAGGGCGACGTTCAGCGGCAACGCCGGGTTTCAGGGGGCGACGTTCAGCGGCGACGCCAGGTTCGCTGGGGCGACGTTCACCACCAATGCCCACTTCGGCCAGGCGAGGTTTGCGATTGCGTCGTCGTTCGGGCCGCTCGCGTGTGTGCGGCAAGTTGATCTGTCCGGTGCGGTGTTTGAGGCGCCGGTGACGATAGAGATTGCGGCCAGTGTGGTGCGCTGTGTACGGACGCGGTGGAACGCGACGGCCACCTTCTGCCTGCGCTATGCGATCGTGGACCTCAGCGACGCCGTGCTCTCCTCCCCAGTCGCCGTTACCGCCCGCTCCGCCCCCTTCAGCAGTTTGGTGGACGAGAGTGTGCTGATTCCTCTCGACCCCGGTGTCCAGCTGGCTTCTTTAGAAGGGGTGGATGCTACCCACTTGGTCCTGTCAGACCTGGACCTGACGCACTGTCTCTTCTCCGGCGCCTTCCACCTCGACCAACTCCGCCTCGAAGGCAACTGCACCTTCGCCTCCGTCCCGGCCGGCCGCCCTCTCTGGCGCTTCAAACTGCCCTCCCGGTGGACCCGTCGCCGCACCCTGGCTGAGGAACACCACTGGCGCGCCGCCCCTCGGAAGGGAAAGTCCCACCCGCCTCGTGGCTGGAACCCCGGCTCGTCCGACCGTGTCCCCCGGCCAGCCGACGTGGCCGCGATCTACCGCCAGCTGCGTAAGGCGTTCGAGGACGGCAAGAACGAGCCCGGCGCGGCGGACTTCTACTACGGCGAGATGGAGATGCGCTGTCACGACAAGACCGAGACGACGGCCGTCGAGCGCGGCCTGATCCGGGCGTACTGGCTGCTTTCCGGCTACGGCCTGCGCGCCTCCCGCGCCCTGCTCTGGCTCGGTCTCTCCATGACAGGCACAGTCCTGGCCATGATGCTGTGGGGCCTGCCTAAAGCGGTGGTTCTGCCCAGCGCCACGGGCACCACCACCGGCACTACCCCGGGCATCATCAGCCTGAAGACGGACAAGCCGGACCTCTCGCTCCCCGGCGAGCGAATTACCCTCCAGCGCGCCGACCGAGCAATCCGAGTATCCGTCAACGCCGTGGTCTTCCGAACCTCCGGGCAGAACCTCACCCGAGCCGGGAACTACATCGAGATGGTGTCCAGGATCATCGAGCCCATCCTGCTCGCACTCGCCGTCCTGGCCGTCCGGGCACGTGTAAAGCGATGACCAGCAGCAGCGACCTCAGTTCGGCTGCGGGCAGCACCAAATACACGTGTTGACCTGCAGGAAGGGAACGAGATTGATCATTATCCTTCCCCCAGCCCGCCGCTTTGGGGCTCAGCCGATCAGCGCGTGCGGCACCGGGACGCTCGTCCCGGAGAGGGCCAGCACTGCACTGGCCAAGGGGGCCACCGCCGAGGCCGAAGAAGACCGCGATGAGGAGGGGTACGTGCGCCCTGCTGGCGTGCATCCGTTCACTGCGTCGACCTTGCCGATGTGCTCCCCACCCCCCTCCAGCAGGGGCTCAGGCGCGGCCAAAGTCCATGTAGCCATTGCCGAGGGGAACCAGGACCGGGCGGGACCGCCAGCAGATGAGCGGCTACCGGCATCGCAGGGAGCAAGGGCATCAAGCGATTTGATGGGGCGACCGGGCCTGGCCTTATAGTCCGACGGTGTACTTGTGCTACGTCGATGATTCGGGCTCGGACAACATCCGCACCCTGACCGGTCTGATGGTGCCGGCCGCCGGGTGGAGCGATGCGATGCACTGTTGGCTGGACGGCCGGCGGGCGGTCGAGACCGAGTGGGGCGTGGCGAAGAACACCGAGCTGCATGCAGTGAAGCTGGTCAAGGGCCGGGGCCGGTTCTGTGTGACGGAGGAGCAGGACGAGCTGTTCCAGAAGCCGAGCCGAATCGCCGCGCACGAGATGCTGCTCAAGCGGCTGGCGCGGTGCGAGAACGTGGCGGTCACGACGGTGGCGTGCCGGACCAGTGTTCTCCCGGACGTGTACACCTGCTTCGTCGAGCACCTCGAGGAGTGGGCCGCGGCGAAGGACACCCACGTGATGGTGGTCCTCGACGGCAATCCGGGTCCGGCGGACACCGACGGCCTGACCGCGGAGGATGCGAGCGAGGCCTGGCGGCATGCGGTGCGCAACGCCGCCCCGTACCGCGGTGTGCACCGCGGTCTGCCGCTGGCGTCCCGCCGGGTGCTGGAAGACCCGGTGATGCAGGACAGTGCCCATAGCCAGCTCATCCAGGCCGCCGACATGGTCGCGTACGCGGCCTACCACCACCTGGCCTGCTCCGATCCCACGCTGTGGCCGAGGCTGAAGCCGATCGGTCCGATGTCGCGGTCCTACCGCAGGCTGAAGCCGCGGTGGCTGGGCGACCCTGCGGCAGAGGGGATCGTGTGGCGGGACGCGCCTGGCGGCCCGTGAGGAACTGGCCCGGGAACGCAGAAACCCCCGGACGGACCGGGGGCCTACGAGGTGCAAGATCCCTTGGGCGTTCTCGATCGAGCGCATAGGACCTTGCACGTACATGTTCGCGGATCCAGCAAGCAATGGCAAGCTGCGCAGGTAGTGACCGCGTTTCCTGGCTTGGCTCCGGGCTCGTTTCCAGGGGGTCACTGATCGGCGATGAGCTGCTGGAACAGTGCGCACTCCATGGCATGCCACTCGCGGACCATGACTTCGCCGTCGTCGGCCTGGACGACCTCGAAGTGCCAGGGCAGGCAGTCGGTGCAGGGCCAGACCTCGTACGACGCTCCGTTCCCGCCAAGAGCCAATCAAGGGCTGAGATGGACATTCCCCTTGGTGTTGAGGAGTAGCGTGAAGACCTCGGACCAGCCATGTGGGGAAGGGCCAACTCCCGTTGTACGCACTCGAAGATCTGAAGAACCGGGTCCGCTCCCGCCAGTCTCGCCGGTATGTCGGCGAGGCTATCGCCGCCTACGGGGCAGGGGCCTACCGATCAGCGATCATCGCGGTGTGGATCGCTGTCGCTGCGGACCTGATCGAGAAGATCCGCCTCCTGGCGGACGAAGGCGTGCCAGAAGCTGCCGATCTTCGGGCGAAGCTCGACGATGCCATCAAGGAGAAGAAGGTCAGCGCGCTCCAAAGCTTCGAGCGCGATCTCGTGGAGGTCGCCGAGAAGCGCCTGAAGCTGATCGGGGCACGAGAAGCGACCGAGCTGAGCCGTCTGTACGAGGACCGTCATCTTTGCGCGCACCCTGCCTTCGTAGCTGGAGACGATGACCTCTTCGCGCCTACGGCGGAACTGGTCCGCACGCACCTGGCTGCCGCCGTCGACGCAGTGCTATCGCACCGTGCCGTCACGGGCCGCAAGGCCATCGAGCGGTTCGAGCGAGAGGTGGAAGGGGAGTCGTATCCCCGAGACGATCAACGGCTAGAAGAGTATCTCCGCGCAAGCTACCTGGATCACGCAACCGGTCCGCTGCTTGGCAACCTGATTAAGGTGGCCTGCAAGAGCACACTGGACGCGGGCAACAGCATCGCCACCAGGTGGCGATATACCCGCGCGGCCCGAGTGATGCAGAAGGTCGCACCGGCTGCCTTTGAGGAGCGCGCAGCCCAGCTGCTCCAATCGCGGCAGGACGTCCTGACGGATGAAGGGCTCGGCATGTTGGTCGCCGGCCTCTGCTACGTGCCGGGGACCTGGGACCTGCTCCACCAAGGCACCCGAAACAAGATCGAGCAGCTGCTCAGCTCCTCGCCGATCAGTCGGCTCGTAGCTGACTACATGCTGTTCTACGGCCCCCTTCCTCACGCGCCAGTGGACGGCATGCTCCTGGCCAGGGTGCCTGATCTGGTGACGATCAAGACATCAGAGCTGGAGTACGCTCCCACCGCCTACTTGGGTGAAGCTTCCGACCGGCGCCTTCTGGAGCCGCTCATCCAAGCACTCAAGGATGCCCGGTCGTACATGGACGGCGAAGCAGTCCTGAAGTGGATCAACGCTGTGGTTCCGATCCTGACCGCCGAAGACCTGCAGAAGATCCTCAAGGTCTCGTCCGAGAACAACCAGATCCGCGGATCGGTCCTTGGCCGCCGGCAGCTTGAGGCTCTGCGCTGGCAGACAGTCGGCCTTGGCGATACCGCGAAACAGGCATGGGCGGAATGGGACGCGCAGTGGGCGCCGTCGACAGAGGACACCGACTAGCGAAGCCGATCTCCGCCGAGGTCAGGCAGCGCTTAAGTGCCGCTGACTGAGTTCTTGCTGATCATCGTCAGGGTTGCCGTACTCCTAGCTAGGCGGTGCCGGTGTGCAGGTGGGCCTGCCGGGTGGTGACCAGGGCCCGCCACCGGCTGCGTACTGTCTCTTCGCTGTCGAGCCAGTGGACGGTCGAGGGTGCGTCGGGGTGCTGGCCGGCCATGAAGTGGGCGATGTCGGCGTAGTGGGCGTAGTCGCCGCCGCGGGCGAGGTCGCGCAGGCGGGCCTGGGCGGCCGCGTGGGCAGCATCGTCGCCGCGGACCGCGTGGTGGAAGGCGGCGGCGAGCTCGAGCGCGGCCTGCGCGGCGGTGATGCCAGCGGCGGCGGTTTCGGTGCGCAGGCCCTGGATGCGGTCGTCGACACCGTCGAGGCCCGCGTCGCGGACGATGGCCGCGGTGCGGACGGTCAGGGTGGTCGCGCGCAGGTCGAGGCCGGTCAGGAGCTGCTCGGCGAGGTCGATCTCGTCGTCGGCGGCCTGCGGGTCGGTGAAGGCGAGAACGAAGGCGCGCTGGGCCTGGGAGGTGGCGCGTTCACCGGCGACACCGTGCTGCTCGGCCTGGGTGCGGGCGGCGAGGTAGGCGTCGGCTGCGGCCGCCATGTCGCCCTGGGGCCACAGGATGTCGCCTTCCACCCGGTGCTGCCGACCCTTCCAGCCGAGGCCCTGCGCGGCGGTGTGGGCGGCGGGGAAGTCGCCGGCGAGGCGGGCGAGGTGGACCAGGCCGCGGCGGGCCGCGGGTGCGAGGCGGCCGCCGCCGTCGGCGACGAGCTGCATGCCGCGGCGGGAGTCCAGGCGGTGCCCGAGGTCTCGCTGCGCCTTGGCGAGGTAGTAGACGGCCATGTGCTGCAGGTCCTCGGGCAGCAGCCCGGCCGCGGTGACGCCGGACAGCCGCTGGACGGTGCGGGAGCGGTGCTCGTGCTGCCGGCGCGCGAGCGCGCTGAGCAGCTCGACCAGAGCGTCGGAAGCCGTGGCCGGCGCCTGCCCGCCACCCGGGCCCGCCGGGGCGGGGGGCGAGGCGAGGGGCTCCCACACGGAGTCGGAGACGTACGTCCAGGCCGCGTCCGTGAGCCAGCCGAGCTGGAGTCGGTGGTCGCGGGCGAGCGCGAGGCCTTGGCGCAGGCAGGCGACCAGCAGCCGCCGGCCGCCTGCCGGGCTGCCGGTCCACTGCCGGCCGAGGGCGTCGAAGGCCCGCAGTGCGGCGCTTGCCCAGTCCTGGTCGGACCAGCGGTCGTCGCTCTGGTCGTCGGCCCGGCGCACGGCGGAGCGCACCACGCCGTGCAGGTGGTACGGCCACGGGGCGAGCGGATTCTCGCGGACGAAGGGCCGCTCGACCAGGCGCAGCGCCGGGGCCTGGTGGTTCATGCCGGCGGCGGTGGTGGCGAGGGGGATGTCGAAGGCGTCGAGGAGGCTGGCGGCGCGCAGGACGTGGCGCTCGTCGGGGGTGAGGTCTTGGAGGGTGCGGGCGATGAGGGCGGGGAAGTCGTGGTCGAAGTCGTCCGGCTGCGGGGTGCGGGTGCGGCGGATTTCGAGGAAGCGCATGACGGCGAGGTCGAGGAACAGGGGCAGGCCGTGGGAGCGGGTGGTGATGACCTGGCGCAGGTCGTCGCCGATGAGGGGCCGGCCGTTTGTGGTGAGGCGGCGGGCGAGGTAGTCGTCGCAGTCCTCGGGGCTGAAGTCGCCGATCAGGATCTGCCGGTCGGCCGACGGCGCCGCGTCGCCGGGCCCGGCGAGGGGTCCGGTGTCGGCCGGGGTGGGGGCGGTGCGGGCGGCGGGGATGTGGGCGGCGAGCTGCGGCCAGGCGGCGGGCCCGGTGTAGTCGAGCTGTCCCTGCAGGGCACTGTCGGCCCACTGCAGGCGGCTGCGGCCCGTGATGACGAACAGGGCGTTCGGCATCAGCCACACCACGCGCTGGATCAGGCGCTCGAGGTCGCGGTTGGTGCGGTCGCCGGTGTCCTCGAAGGTGTCGAGGAGAACCACCGGGACGACGGCGTCCTTGGCGGGCAGCCGGCCGATCTCGTAGGCGAGCAGGTGCGGGTAGAAGGACAGCGCGTCCAGGTCCGGTTCCGCCTCCAGCAGGTCCGCGAGCCGCGGACAGCCGGCCAGCGCCCGGGCCGTGGTGCGGCGCTCGCGCACCGCCCGCACGACGGCACCGGCGACATGGCCGACCGCCGAGCCGACCGCACCGGGCAGCGCAAGGGCCTGCGCAGCTTCCGACAACGCGGACTGCACCTGGCCGGGCAGCGCCTTGGCGAAGCGGCTCACCAGACCTGCGCGGCGCAGATACTCCTCCAGCGGCTCGCCCGGATGGTTGTGCTCCCAGTACCGCACCAGCGCGATGTCGAACGCGGGCAGGGCCCGGTCCAGTCCGGCCAGGGCAAGGCGCAGCGTGAGGACCAGGCGCTCGAAGTCGCCGCCCGCGGTACGGGCGAGGTCGATGCGCACCGGCAGCAGCCGGGGCGAGGCGGGCCAGGTGGGCTCGCCCCACTGGGCGGGGCGCAGGGCCGTGTCGGCGAGCGCGGCCTCCAGCTTCCGCGACAGGGTGCTCTTGCCGATACCGCCGACGCCGTGGAAGACCAGCACGTTGCGCCGCGCCGCTTCCAGGTCCTGGACGTCGAAGCCCGGCGCGGCCAGGGCGGCCAGGTGCCCGGCGAGCGCGTCCGCGACCGCCTGCCACTGGCCCTGCCGGTTGGTGAACGCCTCGTCCGTTCCCACGCGCTCGTTCGAGCCGAACAGCGCCCGCAGATCCCCCGCCACCGCGTCCCCTCCCCATGATCTGACCCGGCATCAACCTACGCCCTCGCGACACGGTCGGCAGGGCCCCGCGTTGTGGCCGACCCGGGACGGGGCGGACAATGGCTTGATCATTTCTAACCCGAGGTGGACCCGTGCCCGACCCACAGCCCCAGGACAGCCCCGACTACTCCGGGCTCCCCACATCCGGCCACGAGGACACCCAGGCCCTGGACGCCGTGCAGGCAGTGGCGGCCTGGTACCGGGCCCAGATCGGCGCCGAACGCGCGAAGCCGGCCCCGGACACCGAACGCATCGACCACTGGACCGCGGCCCTGCACGCCACGACCGCCGACCGGATCCGCCTCCAAGCGGCCGACCTCGAGGAACAGGCGCAGATCGGCGCCCGCTACACCGCGCTGCTCGCCGAGCTGGCGGCCCGGTAGCCCCTGGCGGGCTCCGGCAGGGCACGCGCGTCGCCCACCGGCTGCCCCAGACGGGGCGTCTGGAAGGCGGCGGGCATCAGCGGACGGGCCAGGGCGGTGATGTCCTCCAGTTCGTCGCGGTGCTGGGGCAGTGCCCGGCGCAGCGCCGTGTTGGTGTGCAGGAACGCTGCCGCCTCCTGCTCGGTGTAGGGGCGCGCCCGCCCGGCGGCCAGCGCCGCCGCAGCCTGCAGACCGTCGGCCGCCCGGCCCTGCTCCTGGAGGGCCAGGAGATGCCCACCGCGGTCGATCACCAGCACGGTGTCGACGACCTCGTGCCCCTGGGCGGCCGCCACCGCGGCGGCCGTGCCAGTGAAGCAGGTCCGGTGCCCGGACACGGAGGTGAACCGGGACGGCACGCCGTTCCTCTGGTTCAACGCGTAACGCAACGCGCACCCCTGTCTGCTGTCGGCCTCGCGAACGGCCAGCACCGCCACCTCGACCCGGTACCCGGCCCCGTGGAAGACGGCCGCGCTGTCCAGGAACTCGGCCGCGCTGCCCGGGGCGATCTCGATGACCACATCACCCCGGCGCTCGCGCACCCAGGCCTCGGCCTGCCGGAACCATGCCCGGTAGTCCGCGCGGATCGCCGCCCCGGCATGCCGCGCCTCGGTGAGGAGCAACTGGAAGTAGTCGGGGTGCGCGGCCTTGAAGACGTCACTGGACAGCAGCACGGTCCCCGGCCGCATCGCCCGCAGCACCATACGGCTCGCCCCGGTCTTCCCGGCACCAGGCTCACCCATCACGTACACCACGACCGGCTGCTCCTGCGCGCTGATGGCGTCCAGGTAGCCGGGGACGATCAGGTTCTCGAACGTCCAGCGGTGCTCGCCTGCACTTAGCCGGTGGTAGTCCACGCCCGGCGGCCCCGAGCGCACCTGGGCAGTGCGCCGCACCGGCTCGGCGAGCGCGGCGGCCCGCTCGGCGTCCCGGCTCACCGCCAGCACCTGGTCGGACGGCATCCGGCTCTCCGCCCGCACCAGCCCCTGCTCCGCCCGCCGCAGCGCGCGGCGGAAGCGCTCGGTCTCCACCGCGCTCCACCACCGGACGCGCTCGGCCTCTACGGCCCGGGCCGCGCCCGGGGCCTTCGACCACGCCCCGGCGACGAGCTCATTGCAGTACAGAAGCTCCATGCCGCGCCGCACCACCGTGATCCGGTCGACCAGCCGCTCGGCCTCCAGCACCTCCAGGGTGCGGCCGAGCTGCCGGGCGCACTCGTCATGGTTGGACCACGACACATACCGCCCAGCCCCCTCGCCGCCACCGAGGTAGCGGCCCAGCACACCGAGCTGACTCCACGCCAGCGCGCACGCCACCGCCACCACCTCGACCCGGTACCCGGCCGCCCGGTACGCCAGCACCTGGGCCCGCGCCTCGCCCGCGTCGGCGAACGCGGTCTCCACCAACGCGTCCAGACGACGGGACCGGACGTGCTCCTCCACCGCGGCCTGCCACCGGCGGGTGTCGAAACGGACCGCGACCCCGGCCGTGCGCACGTCCTCGGACAGCAGCCGCTCGTAGTCCTGGTGCGCGGCCTTGTACAGGTCGGCGCCGACGCGCACCGCGCCACCGCGCAGACCGATAACGGGCAGCAGCAGGTCCCCGAGGGTCGACTTGCCGCTCCCGGGCGGACCCGCCACGAGCAGCACGGCCGGCTTCTCCTGCGCAACGGCGCCGTGCGTCCAGGTCGGCAGGATCACGTCGCCGAGAACCCGGTCGGTGGTGCCGTCGCACGGCACGAGGGCCGGGACAGTCTGTTCCTGGCGCACCTTGCTCCGTTCCAGTGCCCGCGGGGGGCGGTAAAGGGGGGCTTGTGAGGGTCAGTCGTGGTCGGCGGCGCGGGCCCAGGTCTGGTACTCCCAGACCACGTTCGTCAGGTACCTGAGGGCCGACTCGATGTGGGGGTTGCTGGGGCGGGACCGCTCGCCAGCGGTGAGAACGTCGTTGACGGCCTGCACGAACTCGGCGGTGGTGCGCGTGTCGTGACCGGTCTGGGCGGCGGTCGGTGTGCTGCGCGCCTGAAGGTGAGCGGCCTGGTCGACGAGCCTGCGGAAGTCCGGGTCGACATCCGGGCTGTAGAGGGTGGCGTGGACGAGAGCGGTCAGGGCGCGCCGCAGGGCCGTCTGCCCGTCCCCGAAGATCACGTTGAGGATCTCGTCGGTCACCCGCACCTTCAGCTCGGTGCCGTCCGGGTCGACCACGGTGCAGCTGAAGAAGGGAATGTCCCCCGCCCAGGGGCCGTACCGGGCCCTGAGGGTCTGCGAGGCGAACCGGTTGCTCTCGCGGTTGGGCGCGTCCAGCCGCAGGAAGCCCGTCTTGTAGTCGCCCTCGGGGAGAGCGTTGTGGAGTCCGAACCACTCGCCGTTCTCCGCCTGCACGGCGTAGATGGCCGCGGCGGGCTGCACGTCGGTCGCCTTCGCGTTCGCGCTGTCCTTGGACTGCCCGGCCCTGATGGACACAACGGGGCCCTGCGACGACCACTGCCGCCAGGCGCTCTCCTTGGACAACCCGATGGCCTGCCCGATCTCCGACCAGCTGCGCTTGTCCTCCACGCACTCGCCGACCGCCGAGCGCAGGGCCCAGGCCAGCTGTGCCTGGGCGTCGGCCAGGATCTGGGCGCGCCGGAGCGGGTCCTGCGACGCGACGGCCATCTGCACCATCTCAGCAGCGTTCAGGGCGCGCGCGTCCGTCGTCGGAACGGAACTCGCAGCGGTCATGGTGTCCTCCATCCGCCGAGCATGCACATCTCGACGCTCGAACAACACTAGTCGTTGTGCACACACAACGCAAACCGTTTCGCGGGTAGTCGCGGGCCTCGCCACGCACACCAGGCACCGACGACTCACAACCACGACGCTCCTTGTCGGTGAAGACGGGAAACGCTCCACCACCACGCCGCCAGAAGCGACGTGATCGGACTTCAGGTTCGACTGACGAAGCGGGTGGAGACTGATAGGTGCGGAGGTCTCGCGGCGGGCGGGGCTGCTTCTCTGCGCCGTCCATGACGACGGCTGCGGCCGCGGCAGACCCCGGGCGCAGGGCCGTTCCGAGCCAGGCCACGGTCCGGGTGCGCGCGATCACCGGCGTGAGCGCCAAGTGGCGAACAGACCCATGCCGGCGCTCGTGACGGCGGTGAAGGCGCCAGGACCGGCCAGGACGAACACGGCGGCGGCCCGGGCGATCAGCAGCAGGGCCATCAGGTCCAGTACCCGCTCGCCGGTCGGGGCGGGGGTCGGGTCGACCGGGTGGGCGTTGCCGTCCTGGAACATCTCGAGGACGGACGGCGTCATGGCGGGGGCGGGTCGCGGTGGGCGACTGAGCGAGGTCGTCGGTGTCCATGCCCACCATTCCAGACCCGCTCCGGCCGCGGCCGACGTACTGCACGAACGGATCCGTGCGAGCCCGAACATCGGGCCCGTCCGGGGCTGTTCGGCCGTTTTCGGTGCAGGCCCCTGACCGGTGGTTCTACGGTGGTCCCCACACACCGTCAGGGGGACCACGTGGCCGACCCGCTCACCGATCCGCAACAGCCGGTCCAGGGCGGCTACCCGCAGGAGCTGTCCGCCTTCGCCGGGGAGCTGCGCAATCTGCGGATCGCCTGCGGCAACCCCACGTTGCGCAACGTGGAGAAGGCCGCGCCGTCCGTGCGGCCGCTGTCGGCCTCCGCGGTCAGCGAGATCCTGGCGGGCAAGCGGCTGCCGCGCCTGGACTTCCTGACCGCCCTGGTCCGAACCTTGCTCTCGTTCGAGGACGGCCGCCCCGTGGGACGTGACGACCCGCGGGTCGCACAGTGGCGCACCCGCTGGGAAGAACTCGAACGCTCCCGGGTCAACGCCCACCTGAAGCCCCTGCCCCGTCCCCGGCGACAGCCCGACGATCCCGGACCGTCCGCACCAGATCCGGAAGGACCCGCGGCGCCGCTGCCCGCCCCGGCAGCCCTGGGACGGGCAGCCCTCTCATGGGTGTGGCTGATGGAGCACAGCATCACCGACCACACCGGCCCCGTCTTTTCGGTGGCGTTCTCCCCCGACGGCAACCTGCTCGCCACCGCCGGCAAGGACCGTACGGTGCGGCTGTGGGACCCGGCCACCGGTCGGCCGCACGGCGAACCGCTTACCGGCCACGGCAGCAGCGTCTACTCGGTGGCGTTCTCCCCCGACGGCAACCTGCTCGCCACCGCCAGCTACGACCGCACGGTGCGGCTGTGGGACCCGGCCACCAGCCAGCCGCATGGCAAACCCCTCACCGACCACACCGGCCCCGTCTTTTCGGTGGCGTTCTCCCCCGACGGCAACCTGCTCGCCGCCGCCAGCTTCGACCGCACGGTGCGGCTGTGGGACCCGGCCACCGGTCGGCCGCACGGCGAACCGCTTACCGGCCACGGCAGCAGCGTCTACTCGGTGGCGTTCTCCCCCGACGGCAACCTGCTCGCCGCCGCCGGCTTCGACCGCACGGTGCGGCTGTGGGACCCGGCCACCAGCCAGCCGCACGGCAAACCCCTCACCGACCACACCGGCCCCGTCCGGGCAGTGGCGTTTTCCCCCGATGGGCGGCTCTTTGCCACCGCTAGCGAGGACTGCACGGTGCGGCTGTGGGACCCGGTCACCGGTCGGCCGCACGGCGAACCGCTTACCGGCCACGGCAGCAGCGTCTACTCGGTGGCGTTCTCCCCCGACGGGAGGCTCCTTGCCACTGCCAGCGAGGACTGCACGGTGCGGCTGTGGGACCCGGCCACTGGCCGGCCGCACGGCCAACCCCTCACCGACCACACCGACCGCGTCTCTTCGGTGGCGTTCTCCCCCGACGGGCGGCTTCTCGCAACGGCCGGCCACGAGGGCGCGGTGCGGCTGTGGAGGCAAGAGGCCAATGACGCACCTGGGCTTTGGGCCCTCGCCGCGATGCGAAAAGAACGCGATGAACTCGCACGCCGCATCGCGGTCATGGACGCCGCTGCGAAGTTGGCCGATGCCCGAACGGAAGCGCTGGTCAGCGCCCTCTACGCGCGGCTGCCACCGGA
Organism: Kitasatospora sp. NPDC085895; assembly: GCF_040702125.1. Classification (NCBI taxonomy): domain Bacteria; kingdom Bacillati; phylum Actinomycetota; class Actinomycetes; order Kitasatosporales; family Streptomycetaceae; genus Kitasatospora; species Kitasatospora sp. NPDC085895. Next base: position 37,933 of record NZ_JBFBJY010000056.1, read on the forward strand.
AGGGCTCCCCCTCACCGGTTCCCCCGGAGGCGTCTCGTCGGTGGCGTTCTCGCCCAACGGGCGGCTCCTTGCCACCGCCGGCAAGGACCGCACGGTGCGGCTGTGGGACCCGGCCACCGGTCGGCCGCACGGCGAACCGCTCACTGGCCACACCGGCCCCGTCCGGGCAGTGGCGTTTTCCCCCGACGGGCGGCTCCTCGCCACCGCTGGCCACGACCGCACGGTGCGGCTGCAGGAGCCGGCCACCGGCCGGCCGCACGGCGAACCGCTCACTGGCCACACCGGCCCCGTCCGGGCAGTGGCGTTTTCCCTCGACGGGCGGCTCCTCGCCACCGCCAGCGAGGACTGCACGGTGCGGCTGTGGGACCCGGCCACTGGCCGGCCGCACGGCGAACCGCTCACCGGCCACGGCAGCCGCATCTACTCGGTGGCGTTCTCCCCCGACGGCAACCTGCTCGCCACCGCCGGCTACGACTGCGCGGTGCTGTGGGACCCGGCCACCGGCTGGCCGCACGGCGAACTCCTCACCGACCACACCGGCCCCATCTACTCGGTGGCGTTTTCCCTCGACGGGCGGCTCCTCGCCACCGCCAGCGAGGACTGCACGGTGCGGCTGTGGGACCCGGCCACTAGCCGGCCGCACGGCGAACCGCTCACCGGCCACGGCAGCCGCATCTACTCGGTGGCGTTCTCCCCCGACGGGAGGCTCCTTGCCACTGCCAGCGAGGACTGCACGGTGCGGCTGTGGGACCCGGCCACTGGCCGGCCGCACGGCGAACCGCTCGCCGGCCACGGCAGCAGCGTCTACTCGGTGGCGTTCTCCCCCGACGGCCGCCTGTTCGCCACCGCCAGCGCCTACGACACGGTGCGGCTGTGGCCCTCGCCGTCTTGATGCCTGGAGCAGCCTGATCAGGCCCTTCCGCGCGACTGATCGCCTTGTACACCAGGGCCCTGCCTCTGCCAGGACCTGCTATCCGGCGTGTGGAGGCAGGAGTTCCTTCGCGCGCTGGACGATCGGGTGAGGCAGCAGGCCGCCTGCCCGGCGAGTGCGGGAGCCGGCCCGGAGACGACGGACGAGGGGAGCGGCGTTGGCGATCGTCACGCCTTCCAGGTGAAGCACACCGCGGGGAACCTTCGCGCCATGAACAGCGACATACGCAGCCACCGGAACGCCGAGCACGAGCTCGGCCTGCCTCGCCTCCCAGGCCACGGTCTGCAGCGCACGGGTCTGGCAGTGACCGCCGTACCAGAGCTGCCCCTTGCGCACCAGGAGCTGGGACCTCCTCGACACCCAGTTCTTCGTGTCGATGTAGACCACCTCGCCACCCGGGGCTATCAGGAGATGATCAAGGTTTGCGCTCGATCCCGGGATCGCCCGGTCGTGCAGGACTGTCCACCCCGCCCTCTCCAGCGGCACCAGCAGCCGAGCGGTCCGGCGCTCCCCCGCGGCACCTACCGCCCACGACCCCCCTCGGCCCACCACAAAGGTGAGCACCACCGTGTAAGCCATTCCCATGGCCGCGACGACAGCCAAAAAGATCCCTGACCCGACGCTAGGCGTCGCCCACCACCCCACCACGCCCACCGTGGCGAGAAGCGGCAGCCGCCACTTCCACGAACGCCGTAACCGTCGACGCGCTGCCACACCGCGCCGCCGCGCCATCCGCGCCGCACTCGCCCCCGCCTCGTTCCTGTCAGCCACCAGTGCCCCCTCGTCCCGGCCATGCATTCGTGCACGGACTCGACCGCCAGGCGTAACACAGCCAGGCAGCGAATCAAGACCTCTTCGCGGAACTCCCCACTGAGCTGACGCCCGATCATGTCCAATCAGCCAACACAGAACCGGCCCGGCCAACGCAGCTGAGCCCGCCCCGGCCGCACGCAGGATGTGCGGCGCGCACTTGCGCAGGAAGCTGGTGCGCGCAAGCCGGCTTCTTGCGCAGCCAGCCTCCGTACACCGCGCTGCGCATGCGCAAGAGGGAGCCGACCATGCGCAGGTCGGTTGCGCAGGCATTCAGCTGTCCGCACCGACTCCCGGGGCCGCACCCGCGTAAGAGTGCGCATGCGCAAGCGGTGATCTTGCGCATGCGCAGCGAGGCGCATGCGCATGTCCGTTGGCGCGCATACTGGGTGGAGATCGTTCCCACCGAGGGGGTCAGCCCATGTCTGGACATGCCGAGCAGCCCAAGACGTACCTTGTGACCCAGACCGCGACGGTGCAGGCCACCGCCAGACCACCTCTCCTCAGCGGCCAGCAGTCAGATCGGCAGCGCCGGCGGAGCGCAACAGTCACCGCCATCATGCTGATCTGTACGGTGGTCACGACCGTTCTCACGGTGCTGACATATCTACGTTGAGGTCGGCTGACACGTGGCTCGGCGCCGGGCCGGCTGACGGTGGGGTCTCACCGAAGTGGCGCGGGCCCATAGGCTGAAGGCGCTGGAGCGTCCTCGGTCTCGCGGTGAAGTTCTCCGCACATTGGGGCCCGCCGTTTACCCCTCCTCGGTCTCGGAGGCGACCTCGTTCCACAGCGCCTTCGTGGCCTGCCCGGCTTGGAAGGCGAGGTCGCAGACATGGACAGTCCGCTCTGCAAGAACCTCTCTCTCGTCCAGCACAGCCGCCAGGGTGCAAAACACCTGGGTGGTGATGACCGCCAGGAGCACGCCGAGGTCCTCGTGTGACCTGCCGGCAAGTTTGGCGTTCACCCTCACGAGTGGCTCGTCCTGGTCGTCGGTGTCCGCTGTGGCGTCGGGGCGCCCGCCAGCGTTCGCCTGCACCTTGGCGATGTCGAGACGCTGCCGAAAGGTCTCGAAGTGGGTGTGCCAGTCGCTCGGCGTATGGGCGGGGACGCGGAAGGCGGACAGCATGGCGCGGGTTTGCTCGATCTGCTCCAGCACCGGGCTGGTGTAGCTGGCGAGCATCGGCGGGGTGAAGTAACCGCCGGTGCTTACGGCGAGGGAGTGCAGGAAGCTACGGCTCCCGAACGGGTCCATGGCGCGGGCGAGAGCGTCCGCGCGGGCCTGGGCATCTCGGATGTACGGGGCGATCGTGGTCATCGGGTTGGCTCCGTCCGGTGGGGAAGTGGTCTTCCACGGTGGGCCGGACCCGCGCGGCTCTGCACGTTGGGGCACCCGGTTGCCACCCACATGGGTGGGCTGCCTCGGCACACCGTCAGCGGCTGGCTGACAGGTCTGCGCGCACCTCAGCCGGAAGACGCCAGCCGTGCGCATCACCTGCGCAAGGGTGCGCATGCGCAGCCGGTCCCCCTGCGCACGCGCAATAAAGGCGGTTGCGCACGCGCGTGCCGCGCGGGCCAAGCTCACCTCGGGTTGCCGCCCCACCCATGCGCGTGCGCAGCTGTCGGTGCCGGCCGACATCATGGTGCGCATGGCACTCGACTCCCCCACCTCCTACGCCGACGCTGTCGCCACCGCGGTGCAGGCCGCCGCCGCGTACTACACCGACGGCTCCACGCCGCTGGGCGACGACGAGTACGACGCGCTGGTGCGCGACATCGAGGCCTACGAGCTGGCACACCCGGACCAGGTGCTGCCCGACTCCCCCACCGGCAAGGTCGCCGGCGGCGCCGTGGTCGGCGAAGTCCCGCACACCGTGCCGATGCTCTCCCTGGACAACGTCTTCTCTGCCGACGAGCTCGCCGGTTGGGCCGCCGGGCTGGAGCGCCGCCTCGGCCGGCCCGTGGACGGCTGGTGCGTAGAGCCGAAGCTCGACGGCCTGGCCGTTGCCGCCCGCTACCAGGCCGGCCGCCTCGTCCAGCTGATCACCCGCGGCGACGGCCTCGCCGGCGAGGACATTACCCACTCCGCCGACGCCGTCCTCGGCCTGCCCCAGCAGCTCGCCGAGCCGACCGACATCGAGCTGCGCGGCGAGGTCCTCCTCACCCAGGACCAGTTCGACCACGCCAACACGATCCGCCTCGCCCACGGCGCCGTCCCCTTCGCCCACCCGCGCAGCGGCGCCGCCGGCACCCTACGCGCGAAAGACCGCCCCTACCGGATCGAACTGACCTTCTTCGCCTACGGCGCCATCGGTGCCCTCGCCGACCTCGGCCACACCGCCCTCCTGGAACACCTCGCCGGTCTCGGTGCCAACACCGCCGCCACCACCGCAGCCCACCCGCTGCGCTGCGACAGCATCGACGAGGTGCAGCAGCGCGTCGAAGAGATCGCCGCACTACGCGCAGCCCTGCCGTTCGGTATCGACGGCGTCGTCATCAAGGCGGACTCCGCCGCGGACCAGGAGCAGGCCGGCTCCGGCTCGCGCGCACCGCGCTGGGCCATCGCCCGCAAGCTCGCCGCCGTCCACAAGGTCACCCGCCTCCTCGAGGTCGAGTGGAACGTCGGCCGCACCGGCGTCATCGCCCCGCGCGCCGTCCTGGAGCCGGTCGTCATCGACGGCGTCACCGTCACCTACGCCACCCTCCACAACCCGGCCGACATCACCCGCCGCGGCCTCATGCTCAATGACCAGGTCTTCGTCTACCGCGCCGGCGACGTCATCCCCCGCGTCGAAGCGCCCCTCGCCGACGAGCGCACCGGCGACGAGAAGCCCATCGACTTCCCCGAGACCTGCCCGCGGTGCGGCGACGCCATCGACACCTCACAGCAGCGCTGGCGCTGCGTCCGCGGCCGCGGCTGTCAGGCCGTCGCCTCCATCCGCTACGCCGTCGGCCGCGACCAGCTCGACATCGAAGGCCTCGGCGGCACCCGCGCCGTCCAGCTCGTCGAAGCCGGCCTCGTTGCCGACATCGCCGACCTCTTCGCGCTCACCCGCGAGCAACTCCGCGCCCTCGACCGGATGGGCGACACCAGCACCGACAACCTCCTCGCCGCGATCGAAACCGCCCGCACCCAGCCGCTCGGCCGGGTGTTCTGCGCGCTCGGCGTCCGCGGCACCGGCCGGACCATGTCCCGCCGGATCGCCTCCCACTTCGGCAGCATGGCCGCGATCCGTGCCGCCGACGCCGAGGCGCTCGCCGAGGTGGACGGCATCGGTATCGAGAAGGCCCAGGTCATCGTCGCGGAGCTTGCCGAGCTCGCCCCGGTCCTGGACAAGCTCGCCGCGCACGGCGTCGGCACCGAGGAGACCACCCCGGCCCGACCCGCTGGCAACACCGGCGAGCAGACCAGCCCGCTCGCCGGGCAGGCCGTCGTCGTCACCGGCAGCATGACCGGCCCGCTTGCCGCGCTGTCCCGTAACGAGATGAACGAGCTGATCGAGCGCGCCGGCGGCAAGGCCTCCTCCTCGGTCTCCAAGAAGACCACCCTGCTCGTCGCCGGGGAGAAGGCCGGCTCCAAGCGCACCAAGGCCGAGGAGCTCGGCATCGAGATCCTCACCCCGGACGCCTTCGCCCAGCGCGTCGCCGACTACCTGCCCGGGGCCTGACGCACCGGGACCGAATCAGCGAACGGAGCGGCCAGCCTCACCAAAATTTAGGTGAGGCTGGCTGCTGCCGTGTGGGGCCAGATGGGCTGGGCTCGTCTCCAGATGGCCGGTTAGTGTAAACGGCGTTTACATCCCGAGGCCTGGCGATCAAGATCAACGCGGTGGGGGCGAATGCCCTCTGCCGCTACGACAGGGCGACGATCTCGCAGAGCGGATCACCCAGCGTCGCCCATTGGCGTAGCGCCCACCGGTCTACGAGCTGGATCCCGTGCTCCTTGGCGAACTGGCGGGCCGGGGAGGTGAAGGTGCCGTTGGTGACGAGCACTGGGATGTCCGCCTTGTGATGGGGCCGGGCTGTCCCGTTGAAGCGCTGGAGGTCTGGGGTCCCGACGGTCCGGCTGGAGGCGGTGTGCTTGGCCTGGAAGACGACCAAGAGGTTGTCGTCGGTGGTAGCGCTGACATCGGCGCCGAGATCGCCCGCTCCACCGTGGGCCTGAACCACGGTCATACCGTCGCGCCGCGCAAGGTCGGCGACGAGCTTTTCGAACTCGCGGTGGTGCAGCTCGTCGATCTGGTCGAGGGTGATGGACGGTGTCCTCATGAGATGGGTGATGCGCCGGTTGAGCACCAGGGCATCACCGTGGACGGCCTCGCGGTGGTCGGCCAGGATCTGCTGCAGGCCAACGCGGGCAGACTCGAGGTCGCGTGCCAACGCGGCTATCGCCACCACCGCCGCTGCCCCTTCGGGGTGACGCTGCGGTTCGGTGCCGGCCCGCGGGACAAGGCCGAAGTCCTCGCCCACCTTCTCCCATATCTTTGAGCAGGTGTCGAGCGCCGCTACGGCGCTGTCTAGCGCTGCAGTGAGGGCCTGGTTCCGGCGCGTGTTTGCGCGGGAGTTCGCGGCCATCCGCATGGGGATGGCCCAGGATTCGGGGCCGTTGTACTCCCCGCCGCTGGTCTGCTTGATCTCGGCTTCAACTGCGGCTCGGTGGATGGCCAGTCCGCAGTAGGTGGAGTGCAGGAACTCGCCTTCTACGCTCAGGGGGCCGTTGATGAGGTGTTCACGCCGTTGATGTTCCTGCAGGGCCAGTTCGTGGACGGCGTCGCGGTGGTCAGCAATGGCCTGCGCCATCCGTTCGGGACTTCGGGAGACCCGCTCCCACACCTCCCCTACGGACTCGACGGGCGAGGTTCGGGCTTCGGAGCGGTCACGTTGGAAGAAGTCCACGGGGTTCAGCCCGAGCTCCTCGCTCATGGACTTCCAGGCCTGGCGGCAGATGTTCAGGCCTTCATCAGCCTCGGATGCCTCCTTCTCTACAATTGTTGCCAGAACCGCGAAGGCCTCGTCAACGGCGTCGCGAACCGCCTTCGGGACCGGGGCCAGAGCATCTGTCCAGGCCGTGCGCTGCCGCCGGCGCGTCTCCCCCGCTGCTCGCTTCGCGACATCGTGGTGCTCGCTGAGGCTGTGGTGGAACTCGCGCAACATCCAGGCTTCATTCGTCCAGAGCCAGGCGGCCAGGAGGTCGTCAGAGTCGGCAGCCGCGATGCATTGGCCCATGTACTGGCGGAGTCTGGCGCTCCTGTAGCGGGTAGGGACGACCTTCGCGGCCCTGTCTATGATCACGAGGGCAGCGTATCCAGGCGCTCAGACAGGCCTGCGACCAGGTTCTTTTCCTGCTGTTGGGCACATCACCGCTATCGCTATCCGCATTCTGACCCCTGAGGACTTCGCTACCCTCGTCGCCGACCACCTCACCTGAGCCCTGCGGCCGCAGCCCGTGAACAAGCCGGTCCCGCCCGACCCCCGGACGGGACCGGCTCGCCGACGCCTGGACACCTTCCCAAAGTTGGGCCGGGGCAGGTTCGAGGCGTGCGGAATAGTCGGCCGGACACCTACTCCTGGTCCGGCCCGAAGGCCATGAGGAGCTGCGTCACGGGTGCCGTCTCTCCCACCCGGGCCGCGACCCGGTACAGGCCCGGCTCGCGCAACTCCACCATCGCCACCAGGCCGCCGTCCCGGCCGGAAAAGCGCGGCCTGGCCACACGCGCACCCGTCTCGGCATCGACGATCTCGCACGTCACCGCAACCGGACTGTCACGCCCGGTCAGGCGCAGCTCCCACGGCCGGCCAGCCGAGACGCCTTCGTCGGGCAGGTCGAGTCCGAGATCACCGGGCCCCATCGGCGGGCCGTCGTAGCCGTCGTACTCGGTGAGCACACCGTGGACGTACTTCAGAGCCTGGCCGTGCTTGGCCAAGGCGCCGTGCTGGACGGGCATCCAGACCGGCTGCCCTGCGGTGTGGGAGGCGGCGTCGCGGTAGACGGTGCCGTCCCCCCACCGATCCCACACCTGCGGGATGCCGTGCGAGTTGCGCACCAATTCCCCTGCCTTGTCCACCTTGAACGTCCGGCATTGAGGGTGGACGACACCACCCTCGATACGGATGCTCTGGACGGTTGGCTGCGCCACACCGACCACTGCCCGGTGGTCGGGCAGCACCGTGGTGGGGTCAGAGCGCATCCGGAGCTGGAAATCCGCCGCCGCGCGGGCCAGCTCGCTGTTGCCTCCGATGCCGGCCACCGCTGACGGTGTGAGACGGGAGACCTCCAGCCCCTCGTCGACGCACCGGTAATCCGGCAGCAGGTCGTGCACACCGGGAAGCGTCGCGGCCAGGGCCTGCAGATGATCGAGGACCCGGCCGCGGACGCCGCCCTCACGCCGCCCGCCGTTGAGCATCACGGCTGCCTTCGCCGACCCGAGGAACGGCGTACCGAGAGTGATCACGGTCCGGGTGTCGGGCTGCAGATCCCGGTGGTGATGGAGCGCTGCCCGCGTCACGAGACCGCCCATCGAGTGCGCCACGAGCACCAACTGCGGCATCCGCTCCTCACAGCGAGCACGCAGCTCCGGGGTCGCCGCCACAGTCGCCGTCCACGCCTCAAGGTGCCGGCGCGCCGCCTGCGCCAGCAGCCGCCCGTTGTGCTCCACCGGCAACCGCCAGTCATACGGGAACTTCAGCACCGCCGCAGGATCAACCACCGCGTCGTCCACCATCTGGGCAAGATCGTGGTAGGGCTCGATGCCGTGCAGCAGGGGCACCCACGCCGGGATGCGCAGCAGCGCAGATGGCCGCACGCGTACCGGCCCCGAGCCCTCCAGTTCGGCATCGGTGGCATGCAGGGGCTGCAAGCCGCCCTTGCGACCCAGAGCCCGGCGCAGCATCGCCGGCTTCAAGCCCCACAGCAGGTCACCGGTGTCGGCGTCGAGGAGTTCGCTGCCCATGATGCCGGGAACGATCACCACCGCGTCCACCGTCGTGTCCCGGCTCTGCCGAGCCCCCGGGTACCAGACGTCCCCGCTGGGATTCTGCACCTTTTGCCTCCCCTGCTTGTGGCTGTCCAGCAGACTAACCGTCATGGACCTTGCGAGGGAGGCGGATTCGCCAGCGGCCGACGGCATCCGGCGCCGCCTGGTGACGATCGCCGTGCAGGACTATGGGGACGATGATCCGACGTTCACTGACGGCATGAAGGAGCAGTTTCAGGCCCTCGACACCTGGTGGTGCGACCCCGCCCTCGGAGAACGCCGCTTCACACCCGAACCCGTCCCCGATCTCCAGTCCCGCCGCGACGTGGCCGCCTTCCTCGACGACATTGACCTGCAGGAAGCACCTGCCGACGACGCCGTCGTGCTGTTCATCTCCGGCCACGGCCACGCCAGCCCAGGCGGAAGCCACTACCTCCTGCTGCCAGAGAGCGAACCCACCCGGATCGCCGGCACCGCCTACCGCACCACCGACCTCATTGCCGCAGCCATCGATTCCCACGCCAAGCACGTCCTGGTCATCGTCAACACCTGCTACGCCGACGGCACCGCCATCAACCTTGCCCAGCTCAGAAGCGACCTCAACGCACAACGGGCCAACAGCCCCACCATCGCCGGCCTGGCCACCACCGACATCCGTACCACCATCGGGGTCCGCGCATTCAGCCGCCTCCTCACCCAGGCCCACCAGCAACTGCGCACCTCGGCAGAGCTCACCACTCGCTATCTCAGCTTCACCGAGTTCCTGGAACAACTGAACGACGCGGCCGCAGCGACGGGCCACACGGCACCGCTCTCCCTGCTCGGCTCGGACGGCTCCCGCATCCCGCACCTGTGTCTGCCCAACCCCGGCTACCAACCACCCAAGCTCCTGGTCGCCCCGCAGCGCAGCCAAGTCGCCACCAGCGAAGCCGACATGCGGTACTGGATCAGCCGCGCCAGCGGCCGCCCCAACCGCAGCGACCCCGGCTGGTACTTCTCCGGCCGCAAACCCCTCACCCGGGCCCTGGCCGACTTCCTACGCGAGGGCCCACCCCAAGGGCACAGTCCCTCAATGATCATCACCGGGACCGCCGGCAGCGGGAAGTCGGCCATCATCGCCCGCGCCGTGACTCTCAGCGACTCCGGCTTCCGCGCCAACCCCGACTTCACCCAAGCCGTCGAAGACTCCCCCACCGAGACCGTGCCACCCGTCGGCTCCATCGACATCGCGGTCCTGGCCCGCCAACGCACCGCCGAAGACGTCACCGCAGCTCTCCTCGACGCCCTCGGCTGCCCACCACCGGCCCCCGACCCAGGGCAAGACCGCCTCACTGCTCTACGCGGATCCCTCCTCACCGCCCTCCACGACCTCGCCGACGCCGGCCGGACCATCACCATCGTCATCGACGGCCTCGACGAAGCCGACGCCCCCTACCTACTGGTCCCCCAGATCATCGCGCCACTCGCCCAAGCCACCACCGCCCCGAAACTCGTGATCGGCGTCCGCAGCCACCTCACCGACGCAGCACCCACAGCCGACCACTCCGTGCCCGACACCGCACTGCTGGACCACCTCAGACGAGCCCTAACCACCCGAGACCCAGCAGGCGCCGAACTCCCGCCCCTGGAACTGCGCACCGACGGCCCGGACACCGTCCACGACATCCAGTCCTATCTCCAGGCCCTGCTCGACGACGTCCCCGACCACTCCTTCGATCCCGCCACCACCGCGCGCCGGATCACCGCACACATCCCAGCGATCTCCTTCCTCGACGCCCGCCTCGCCGGAAACCAGATCCGCGAAGCGGACCACCCCCACGACCTGCTCGACGACCCCTACTGGTGGGACTCTCTCGGACAGGGCCTGGTCGGACTCCTCGGCCAGGACCTGCGCAGCCTGAACACACCTGCGCTGCCACCCGCGACAGCACTCGGCCTCCTGCGGGCGGCAGCGTTCGCGCAAGGAGCCGGCATCCCCTGGGGCCCCATCTGGCCAGCGATGGCGGAGGCGGTGCTGGACCGTCCGCTGCCCGATGCCGATGCGGCCATCGATGCCCTGCGCACGGGGCGTCTGGTCGGCTACCTCGCCCAGGACACCGAAGACGGCCGCATCGTGCACCGCCTGGCCCACGAACGCCTCGCCGAAGTGCTGCGCGACGAGCCCCACCGCCTGCACGCTCCGAGGGGGAGGAAGCCGTGACCTTCGTTCCGCGGCCGGACGCGCCCGCTGACGTACACCGGCGTATCGCCGACCGCCTGGCGAAGCTGGCCGACACTCCCCGAGGCGTTCCGCCCCACCCCTACATCAGGCGTCACCTTGCCCAGCACGCCGACCTCGGCGGCGTTCTGGACGAGGCCCACCTGCCTGCCGGGTTCCTGCCGTGGGACACCGAGGGCCGCCTCCGCGGCCGTCTCGGCCTGCCCATCATCCCCCTATCCGGCCAGGAGACCATCGCTGCCTGGGCTGGCATCGAACCCTTCCTCGGCGGCGCCGACCACCGCACCCGCGAAGCCAGCCTGCAATTCGCGCTTGCCACCACAGGGGCCCACTCCGGCGAAGGGGCTGTCGTGTGGCCGCGCTTCTCCCGCTGGCACACCGCGAACAACGTCCTCGCCGCCCACGAACGGATGTCTTGCATCACTGCCTTTACCGGTCCGGACGGCCGGTCGCTGCTAGCCACTGGCGGCGGTGACGGCACGGTGCGGGTGTGGGACCCCGTGGCGGGCGTCCAGGTGGGCGAGCCGCTGCGCGTGCACGACGGCCGGGTGGAAGCGGTGGTGGTATTCACGGGTCCGGACGGCCGGTCGCTGCTGGCCACCGGCAGCTTCGACGGCACGGTGCGGGTGTGGGATCTGCTGGCGGGTGTCCAGATGGGCGAGCCACTCAGGGATGGCAGTTCGGTGAATGCGGTGGCGGTGTTCGCGGGCTCGGACGGCCGGCCGCTGCTGGCCACCAGCGGCGATGATGGTGCGGTGCGGGTGTGGGATCTGCTGGCGGGCGACCGGGTGGGTGAGCCACTCAGGGATGGCAGTTCGGTGAATGCGGTGGCGGTGTTCGCGGGCTCGGACGGCCAGCCGCTGCTGGCCACCAGCGGCTTCAACAGCATGGTGCGGGTGTGGGATCCGCTGGCGGGCGACCGGGTGGGCGAGCCACTCAGGCATGGCAGCTCGGTGTTTGCGGTGGTGGCATTCGTGGGGGCGGACGGCCAGCCGCTGCTGGCCACCAGCGGCGATGATGGTGCGGTGCGGGTGTGGGATCCGCTGGCGGGTGTCCAGGTGGGCGAGCCACTGCGCGGGCACGACAGGTGGGTGAATGCGGTGGTGGCGTTTGCGGGCTCGGACGGCCGGCCGCTCCTGGCCACCGTCGACTTCGACGGCGTGGTGCGGGTGTGGGATCCGTTGGCGGGTGTCCAGGTGGGCGAGCCACTCTGGCACGACGGCCTGGTGCATGAGGTGGTGGCGTTCGCGGGCTCGGACGGCCGGCCGCTGCTGGCCACCAGCGGCGATGATGGTGCGGTGCGGGTGTGGGATCCGCTGGCGGGCGACCGGGTGGGTGAGCCACTCAGGGATGGCAGTTCGGTGAATGCGGTGGCCGTGTTCGCGGGCTCGGACGGCCGGTCGCTGCTAGCCACCGGCAGCGATGATGGTGCGGTGCGGGTGTGGGATCCGCTGGCAGGCGTCCAGGTGGGCGAGCCACTCATGCACGACGGCCCGGTGAGGGCGGTGGTGGCGTTCGCGGGTCCGGACGGCCGGTCGCTGCTGGCCACCGGCAGCTCCGATTACACGGTGCGGGTGTGGGATCCGCTGGCGGGCGACCGGGTGGGCGAGCCACTCATGCATGGCAGCCCAGTGGGGGCGATGGCGGCGTTCACCGGTTCGGACGGCCGGTCGCTGCTGGCCACCGGCAGCTCCGATTACACGGTGCGGGTGTGGGATCCGCTGGCGGGTGTCCAGGTCGGCGAGCCGATGTTCGGGCACGGCGGCCCGGTGATCGCGGTGGTGGCGTTCGCGGGTCCGGACGGCCGGCCGCTGCTGGCTACTGGCAGCTTGGACGGCGTGGTGCGGGTGTGGGATCCGCTGGCGGGTGTCCAGGTCGGCGAGCCGATGTTCGGACACGGCGGCCCGGTGATCGCGGTGGTGGCGTTCGCGGGTCCGGACGGCCGGCCGCTGCTGGCTACTGGCAGCTTGGACGGCGTGGTGCGGGTGTGG
>NZ_JBFBJY010000056.1:50951-52333 GCF_040702125.1 Kitasatospora sp. NPDC085895
CGGATCCGCTGGCGGGTGTCCAGGTCGGCGAGCCGATGTTCGGACACGACCATCCGGTGCGGGCGGTGGTGGCGTTCGCGGGTCCGGACGGCCAGCCGCTGCTGGCCACCGGCAGCGCCGATCGCACGGTGCGGATATGGGATATGGCCACACGACAGTGCCAGCTTCGTATGGTCACGACCAGCCACATCCGCGTTCTGGGAACCCTGAGAGGTCTCAAGCCGAACTGCGTTGGTCTCCTCGTCGGTGCTACGGCGGGGTTTGCTCTTGTTGATCTTGGATGAATTCCGGGACCTCGTCTGGCCGGCGATGGCGGAGGCGGTGCTGGACCGTCCGTTGCCCGATGCCGTTGCGGCGATCGATGCTCTGCGTAGGGGGCGTTTGGTTGGCTACCTCGCTCAGGACACTGAAGACGGCCGCATCGTGCACCGCCTGGCCCACGAACGCCTCGCCGGAGTGCTGCGCGACGAGTCCCACCGCCTGCACGTTCCGAGGGGGAGGAAGCCGTGACCTTCGTTCCGCGGCCGGACGCGCCCGCTGACATCCACCGGCGTATCGCCGACCGCCTGGCGAAGCTGGCCGACACTCCCCGAGGCGTTCCGCCCCACCCCTACATCCGGCGTCACCTTGCTCAGCACGCCGACCTCGGCGGCGTCCTGGGCGACGCCCATCTGCCGGCCCCTTTCCTGCCGTGGGACCTCGACAGCCGTCTCCGCGGCCGCCTCGGCCTGCCCATCACCCCCCAACCCGGCCAAGAGACCCTTGCCGCCTGGGCCGGCATCGAACCCTTCCTCGGCGACGCCGACCACCGCACCCGCGAAGCCAGCCTCCAATTCACGCTCGCCACCACAGGAGCCGACCCCGACGACGGAGTCATCGTCCGGGCCCGCCTCTCCCGCTGGCACACCGCGAACAACGTCCTCGCCGCCCACATATCGGCGTCCTGCATCGCTGCCTTCACCGGGCCGGATGGCCGGCCGTTGCTGGCCACCGGCGGCGACGATCGCACGGTGCGGGTGTGGGACCCGCTGACGGGTGTCCAGGTGGGTGAGCCGCTCGGACACGACGGCGCGGTCCATGCGGTGGTGGCGTTCGACGGGCCGGACAACCGGCCACTGCTGGCCACCGGCAGCGACGATCACACGGCGCGGGTGTGGGACCCGCTGACAGGTACCCAGGTGGGTGAGCCGCTGCGCGGGCACGACAGGCGGGTGAACGCGGCAGCAGTGTTCGCGGGTTTGGACGGCCGGCCGCTGCTGGCCACCGGCAGCGACGATCGCACGGTGCGGGTGTGGGACCCGCTGACAGGTACCCAGGTGGGTGAGCCGCTGCGCGGGCACGACAGGCGGGTGAACGCGGCAGCAGTGTTCGCGGGTTTGGAC
>NZ_JBFBJY010000056.1:52428-53504 GCF_040702125.1 Kitasatospora sp. NPDC085895
GGACGGCCGGCCGCTGCTGGCCACCGGCAGCGACGATCACACGGCGCGGGTGTGGGACCCGCTGACAGGTACCCAGGTCAGCGAACCGCTTGGGCACGACAGCGTGGTGTGGGCGGTGGTGGCGTTCGACGGGCCGGACGGCCAGCCGCTGCTGGCCACCGGCAGCTCCGATCGCACGGTGCGGGTGTGGGATCCGCTGGCGGGTGTCCAGGTGTGCGAACCGCTTGGGCACGACGGCTGGGTGCATGCGGTGGTGGCGTTCGACGGGCCGGACGGCCGGCCGCTGCTGGCCACCGGCAGCTCCGATCGCACGGTGCGGGTGTGGGATCCGCTGGCGGGTGTCCAGGTGGGTGAGCCGCTGGTCAGGCAGGACGGCGCGGTGCATGCGGTGGTGGCGTTCGACGGGCCGGACGGCCAGCCGCTGCTGGCCACCGGCAGCTCCGATCGCACGGTGCGGGTGTGGGATCCGCTGGCGGGTGTCCAGGTGTGCGAACCGCTTGGGCACGACGGCGTGGTGTGGGCGGTGGTGGCGTTCGACGGGCCGGACGGCCGGTCGTTGCTGGCCACCGGCAGCTCCGATCGTACGGTGCGGGTGTGGGATCCGCTGGCGGGTGTCCAGGTGTGCGAACCGCTCGGGCACGGCGGCGCGGTGCATGCGGTGGTGGCGTTCGACGGGCCGGACGGCCGACCGCTGCTGGCCACCAGCAGCGACGATCGCACGGTGCGGGTGTGGGATCCGCTGGCAGGTACCCAGGTCAGCGAACCGTTCGGGCACGACAGCGTGGTGTGGGCGGTGGTGGCGTTTGACGGGCCGGACGGCCAGCCGCTGCTGGCCACCGGCAGCTCCGATCGCACGGTGCGGGTGTGGGATCCGCTGGCGGGTGTCCAGGTGTGCGAACCGCTCGGGCACGACGGCGCGGTGCATGCGGTGGTGGCGTTCGACGGGCCGGACGGCCAGCCGCTGCTGGCCACCAGCAGCGACGATCGCACGGTGCGGGTGTGGGATCCGCTGGCGGGTGTCCAGGTGTGCGAACCGCTCGGGCACGACGGCGCGGTGCATGCGGTGGTGGCGTTCG
>NZ_JBFBJY010000056.1:53603-55418 GCF_040702125.1 Kitasatospora sp. NPDC085895
GACGGGCCGGACGGCCAGCCGCTGCTGGCCACCAGCAGCGACGATCGCACGGTGCGGGTGTGGGATCCGCTGACAGGTACCCAGGTCAGCGAACCGCTCGAGCACGACAGCCAGGTGAGTGCGGTGGTGGCGTTCGACGGGCCGGACGGCCGGCCCTTGCTGGCCACCGGCGGCGAAGACAGGGCGGTGCGGATATGGGATATGGCCACACGACAATGCCGGCTTCATATAGTCACGACTAGTCCCATCCGCGCCCTTGGAAACCTGGGAGGTCTCAAGCCGAACTGCGTTGGTCTTCTCGTTGGCGCTATAGCGGGGTTTGCTCTTGTTGATATTGATCTCGGATGAACCTTCGGGGCGGTCTGGCCGGCGATGGCGGAGGCGGTGCTGGACCGTCCGTTGCCCGGTGCCGATGCGGCGATCGATGCTCTGCGTACCGGGCGTCTGGTTGGCTACCTAGCCCAGGACACCGAAGACGGCCGCATCGTGTACCGTCTGGCCCACGAATGCCTCGCCGAAGTGCTGCGCGACGAGCCCCACCGCCTGCACACCCCGAGGGGAAGAACGCCGTGACCTCCGCCCCGCGGCCAGACACGCCCGCTGACATCCACCGGCGTATCGCCAGCCGCCTGGCGAAGCTGGCCGACACTCCCCCAGGCGTTCCGCCCCACCCCTACGTCCGACGTCACCTTACCCAGCATGCCGACCTTGGCGGCGTTCTGGACGACGCTCACCTTCCAACCGGGTTCCTGCCGTGGGACACCGACGGCCGCCTCCGCGGCCGCCTCGGCCTGCCTCTCACCCCCCAACCCGGCCAAGAATCCCTTGCCGCCTGGGCCGGCATCGAACCCTTCCTTGGTGGCGCCGACCACCAGGCGCTCGAAACCAGCCTCCAATTTGCGCTCGCCACCGCAGGAATCCACCCCGGCGACGGAGCCATCATCCGACCGCGCTTCTCCCGCTGGCACACCGCGAACAACGTCCTCACCGCCCACGCAGGGATGCCCTGCATCACTGCCTTTACCGGGCCGGACGGCAGGTCATTACTTGCGACCGGCGGCGACGATCACACGGTGCGGGTGTGGGATCCGCTGGCGGGTATCCAGGTCGGCGAGTCACTCTGGCACGACAGCCGGGTCCAGGCGGTGGCGGCGTTCGCAGGCCCGGATGGCCAGCCGTTGTTGGCCACCGGTGGCTCCGATGGCATGGTGCGGGTGTGGGATCCGTTGGCGGGTGTCCAGGTGGGTGAGCCGCTGCGCGGGCACGACAGGTGGGTGAATGCGGTGGTGGCGTTCGACGGGCCGGACGGCCAGCCGCTGCTGGCCACCGGCGGCGACGATCGCACGGTGCGGGTGTGGGATCCGCTGGCGGGTATCCAGGTCGGCGAGTCACTCTGGCACGACAGCCGGGTCCAGGCGGTGGCGGCGTTCGCAGGCCCGGATGGCCGGTCGCTGCTGGCCACCGGTGGCTCCGATGGCATGGTGCGGGTGTGGGATCCGTTGGCGGGTGTCCAGGTGGGTGAGCCGCTGCGCGGGCACGACAGGTGGGTGAATGCGGTGGTGGCGTTCGACGGGCCGGACGGCCGGTCGTTGCTGGCCACCGGTGGCTCCGATGGCATGGTGCGGGTGTGGGATCCGTTGGCGGGTGTCCAGGTGGGTGAGCCGCTGCGCGGGCACGAAGACCTGGTACATGCGGTGGTGGCGTTCGCGGGTGCGGATGGCCGGTCGTTGCTGGCCACCGGTGGCTCCGATGGCATGGTGCGGGTGTGGGATCCGTTGGCGGGTGTCCAGGTGGGTGAGCCGCTGCGCGGGCACG
>NZ_JBFBJY010000056.1:55514-56442 GCF_040702125.1 Kitasatospora sp. NPDC085895
CACGACAGCCCAGTGGATGCGGTGGTGGCGTTCGCAGGCCCGAATGGCCAGCCGCTGCTAGCCACCGGCAGCAGCGACGGCGTGGTGCGGGTGTGGGATCCGTTGGCGGATGTCCAGGTGGGCGAGCCGCTCAGGCACACCAGCCCGGTGAGTGCGGTGGTGGCGTTCACGGGTGCGGATGGCCAGCCGTTGTTGGCCATCGGCAGCAGCGACGGCGTGGTGCGGGTGTGGGATCCGTTGGCGGGTGTCCAGGTGGGCGAGCCGCTCAGGCACACCAGCCCGGTGAGTGCGGTGGTGGCGTTCACCGGCCCCGACGGCCGACCCTTGCTGGTTACCGGAAGTTTCGACGGCGTGGTCCGGGTGTGGGACCCGCTGGCGGGCATCCAGATCGGCGAGCCGCTGCGCGGGCACGACAGCCCGATGGATGCGGTGGTGGCGTTCGCAGACCCGGATGGCCAGCCGCTGCTGGCCATCGGCGGCTTCGACGGTGCGGTGCGGGTGTGGGATCCAGTGGCGGATGCCCAGGTCGGCGAGTCACTTGGGCGCGGTGGCCCGGTGACCGCGGTGGTGGCGTTCACGGGCCCGGGCGACCGGCCGCTGCTGGCCATCGGCAGCTCGGACGGCACGGTGCGCGTGTGGGATCCGCTGGCGGGTGCCCAGGTCGGCGAGCCGCTGCGCGGGCACGACAGCCCGATGGATGCGGTGGTGGCGTTCACGGGCCCGGGCGACCGGCCGCTGCTGGCCATCGGCAGCTCGGACGGCACGGTGCGTGTATGGGATCCGCTGGCGGGTGCCCAGGTCGGCGAGCCGCTGCGCGGGCACGACAGCTCAGTCAGGGCTGCGTCGTTCTCGCGATGTGTCGGTTTTGATCAGGTGATGCGGAGGGTGGCGAGGGGGCGGTTGGGGTCGCGGGCGTGATGGCGAAGGC
>NZ_JBFBJY010000057.1:0-56394 GCF_040702125.1 Kitasatospora sp. NPDC085895
GTGCAGGTCGCGCAGCCGAGCCAGTTGGCCGTCCACTTGGCGGAGTCGACCGAGGTGCCGTTGAAGTCGTCGGCGAAGACCTGGCGCCAGCTGCCCGCGATGCCCAGCGGGCCGCCGGTGCCGGACGCGGTGGTCGCGGACGCCGAGGCGCTCGCGCTTGGGGTGGTGGTGCTCGGGGCCGCGCTCGCGGTCGGCGTCTGCGTGGCGCTCGCGGAGGTGCTGGGCGCGGCGGGCGTGGTCGGTGCGGTGCTCGCCGGGGCGGAGCTGCTCGCGGCGGCCGTCGGGGTCGGCGAGGCCGAGGTGGCCGGTGCGGACTGCGTCGGGCTGGGGCTCGTGGTCACCGTGCTGCCGGTGGAGGTGAACGCCTTCTTCGGCGCCAGGTTGTGCCAGACGTTGTTCGCCTTGTAGGCGACGAACACGGTGTAAGCGCCAGCCGGGAACGTCCGGCTCTTGGGTACGAAGGTCTGCTGCGCCGAGGTCAGCGTGGTCGGGATCGCGCCGGCGAAGTCGTAGTTGGCGCCGCTCGAGGAGCGGACCGCGACGGTCAGCGCCTGGACGGCGGTCCGCTGGGTGGCGTGCACCTTGGCGGTGGCCGTCACCGTGGCGCCGGCGGAGGGTGTGGCGGGGGTGAGCGTCAGCGAGTCGACGACGACGGGGTCGGACGAGCCGCCCGGGGCGGCCCAGGCTGCGGCGCCGGTTCCGACGGCGGCGACGGCGAGCCCGAGGGCGGCGGCCCGGCGGGCGGTGAGTCGCGTGGTGCGGCGGTGCTTCGAGTTTCTGGGCATGGGGTGGGGGAACCTTTCGTACCCCCCTGCGGACGTGGCCCGCCCTTCCGAGCGGACGTGGCCCGCCCTTCCGAGACCGGAGAGGCGGACCGCTCAGCGCCAGAGCCTGCGCGACGGCCCGTCGGCGATGCAAGCCCGCTGCACCGGCCGTACGGCGTCTCGATCGCGTGTGCACGCCCAAAATCCCAGGTGGGGCGGCATGGTCGGGCGGTTGCTGTGATCTCGGGCACAGGAGGTTTATGTCCGAATTAATATGAGTTGCTAGGGAATTGGGTGGTATCGGAGGCGCTCGCGGAGCGTCCCTGACGGCGCCTCACCCGTGCCGCGCCCCCGCTGTGCCGGGCCCGCGCTCCCGTGCTCCGCTCCCTGCGCCTGGCCCGCGGGCCGCCGTATGCCGTCCCCTTGAGGGGCGCCCGGGGGCGGTGCGGACCACCCGCCTCCCGGGCGACCAGGCACCGCCCCGGGCGCCGCACGGGACACCCGTCCTGGACGGGCTCACGCCAGCAGGTTCACCCCGGCCTCGAAGACCCGCGGCAGTCGGGCCGCGAGCGGCACGATCCGCGGGGCCAGCACCGGCCGCTGCCGCGCCCACAGCAGCGCACCGGTCAGCATCCGGTAGCTGCGCGAGGCGCGCCGCCACGCCCGTTCGTACGCCTCCGGCCGGCCCGTCCGCACGCAACGCACCAGCTCGTCCGCGCAGGCCAGGGCCACCGACAGGCCCTCCCCGGTGAGCGCGTCCAGGTAGCCCGCCGCGTCGCCCACCAGCAGCGCCCGCCCGGCGACCCGCGCCCGGACCCGCTGGTGCAGCGGCCCCGCGCCGCGCACCGCCGTGCCCGCCCCGGCCGGCAGCCGCGCCGCCAGCAGCGGGAACCGTGCCAACTGCTCGTCGAACGGTGCCCGGTCGCAGGTCAACAGCGCCACACCCACCAGCTCCGGGCCGAGCGGCGTGACGTACGCCTCCGCCCGCGCCGACCAGTGCACCTCCACCGACCCGGACCACGGCGCCACCGGGTAGTGCCGGCGCAGCCCGTACCGGACGGCGCGGCCCGGCGGCGGCGGCCGGTGCAGGCCGAGGGCGCGCCGGACGGGGGAGTGCAGTCCGTCCGCGGCGACCAGGTGCCGGGCCGTCAGTCCGGCCGCCCGCACCGCGTGCGGGCCGACGTCCACCGCGCCGACCCGCAGCGGCAGTACCCGCACGCCGAGCTCCGCGGCCCGCGTTGCCAGCGCCGCGTGCAGCACCGTGCGCCGCACCCCGAGACCGTGCCCCGTGCGGAACCGTGCCTCGGCGGCCCGCGTCCCGGTCGCCTCCAGGTAGCGGATGCCGTGGAAGGCGTGGCCCTCCGGCGCCACGCCGAGCCCGGCCAGCGCCCGGACGGCGGCCGGCATCAGACCCTCCCCGCAGGCCTTGTCCACCGGAGTCCGACGCGGCTCGGCCACCACCACCTCCAAGCCCGCGAGCGCCCCGTGCACGGCGGTGGCCAGCCCGGCCGGGCCGCCGCCCACCACCAGCAGGTCGATCACCGGGCGACCGCCGGCGCCACCCCGCCGAGCGCCGCCTCCTCGCAGCGGATGCGCACCCCGAGCAGCCACAGGTTCAGCGCCGTGAAGGCGCCCGCCGTCAGCCACGCCGAGTGCACCAGCGGCAGCGCCGCCCCCTCCACCACCACCGCCAGGTAGTTCGGGTGCCGCAGCCACCGGTACGGGCCGCGGGTGACCAGCGGCAGGCCCGGCACCACGATCACCCGGGTGTTCCAGCGCGGCCCGAGCGAGGCGATGCACCACCAGCGCAGCCCCTGCGCGGCGAGCACCAGCAGCAGCATCGGCACACCCAGCGCGGGAACGAACGGCCTTGCCAGCAGCGCCGGTTCGAGGAGGCAGCCGGCCAGCAGCGCCTTGTGCAGCAGCACCATCGGCGGGTAGTGGCCGCGGCCGTGCTCGGTGCCGCCGCGGGCGATGCTCCAGGCGGCGTTGCGGCGGGCGACCACGAGTTCGACGAGCCGCTCGGCGGCGACCAGCAGGACGAGCAGGGAGTACCAGGACATCGGACCTCGATCACCAGCGAAGCAGGACGAGTTCGGAGGAGAAGCCGGGCCCCAGGGCTAGCACCAGGCCGGCGGAGCCGGGCGGCGGGGGGTCGTCCGCCTGGACGTCGCGCAGGATGTGCAGCACCGAGGCGGAGGACAGGTTGCCCACCCGGGCCAGCGAGCGGCGGCTCGGCGCGAGCGCGGACTCCGGCAGGCCCAGCGCCTCCCCGAGGGCGTCCAGCACCTTCGGCCCACCCGGGTGGCAGATCCAGGCGGCCACCTCGTCCGGCTTCAGGTCGTGCTCGGCGAGGAACGCCTCGACCTCCTCGGCCACGTGCAGCCCGGCCAGCTCCGGCAGCGCTCCGCCGAGGACGATCCGGAACCCGCGGTCGCCGATGTCCCACCCCAGCAGGTGTCCGGTGCCGGGGTACAGGCGGCTGCGGGTTGCCACCACCCGCGGACCTGGGGAGTCGTGGAAGTGCGGATGTTCCGGCCCGACCGCCAGCAGCGCGCCCGCACCGTCCCCGAACAGCGCCGAGGCCACCAGGTTGGCGGTGGAGGCGTCCGAGCGCTGCAGGGTCAGTGAGCAGAGCTCGGTGGAGAGCAGCAGCGCGGCATGACCGGGCCGGCCCGCCAGGTAGTCGTGCAGCCGGGCCAGTCCGGCCGCGCCCGCCGCACAGCCCAGCCCGAAGACGGGGAGCCGGCGGACGTCCTGCCGCAGCCCGAGCGGGCCGGCCAGTCGGGCTTCCAGCGAAGGTGCCGCGATCCCGGTGACCGAGGTCGACACCACCAGCTCGATCTCCTCGGCGGCCAGCCCGGACTCCGTCAGCACCGTTCGCGCGGCCCGCTCGCCGAGCTCCAGGGCGGCGGCGATGAACGCGTCGTTGGCCTGCCCGAAGCCGTTGATGCCCGCGTACCGCTCCAGCGGCAGCGCCAGATGACGGGTCGCCACCCCGGCCCCGGCGTGCAGCCGCTCCAGCACCGCCCGGTCCGCGTCCGGCGGCAGGCAGAGCGCCGCCAGCGACTCGGTGATCTCCTCCTGCCGGTAGCGGTGGACCGGCAGCACCCCGCTCACCGCCACAATTCGGGTCATCGGCTCAGCATAGGGAGGATTCGGTCTTATGTGGCGAAAGGGGGACTCTTGGGCGCGCCCGATTCGCTGTTCGGAGGTTGTGTCGCGTAGGTGATGCCGTGTCACTGCCGGGAGGGGGCGTTGGGCGGTGTGTGCCACGCTCTGGCGTTCGGGAGTCGCCGTTGCGGGAGCGATGGGGTGTAACCGTTGCTGATGTGATGCTGTGTAACCGGAGCGATGGGGTTCCTGCGGTGCGGCCCGCTGTCACGCCGGGGCGGCCGGTTGCTCTTGTGATGGTGTGTAACCGAGTGGAGAGCCTCTCGACGCGGCGTGCCTCCGGCACCCGTCCACCACCCGTAGCCACCGTGATGGCGTGTAACCGGAGGAACGGCCTGTCCGCCCCGCAAGCCCGATTTCCTCAGGCTACGACCACCGCGGCGCGCCCGGCCCGGCTTGGCCCGGCCCGGCTTGGCCCGACCCCACCCCGCTCCCGTGTGCCGTTGCGGGGCGAACCGTCGGCGAGGCCCTAACCTGACGGCATGTCCAGTGGGATGGACGCGGCGGCGGCCGGGCGGTGGATCCGCCGGCCGGTCCTGTTGCTGGCCGCGTGCCACCCGGCCCCGGCCGCCGCCGTCACCGTCTTCGCCGCGGGGCTCGCCGCCGCCGCGGGCCGTGGCAGGGATGCCGTCCTGCTCACCGCAGCCGCCACGGCGGCCGGCCAGCTGTCCATCGGCTGGTCCAACGACTGCATCGACTCCGCCCGGGACGCCGCCGCCGGACGCGCCGACAAGCCGCTCGCCCGCGGAGCCCTCACCCCCGGTGCCCTCACTCCCAGGACGGTCGGCACCGCGGCGGCCGCCGCCCTCGCCGTCGCCGTTCCGCTCTCGCTCGCCTGCGGCACCCGGGCCGGGGCAGCCCACCTCACCGGCGTCGCCGCCGGCTGGGCCTACAACCTCCGGCTGAAGCGGACCGCCGCCTCCTGGCTGCCGTATGCGGTGGCCTTCGGCGCGCTGCCGGCCTTCGCCACGGCAGACGTCCCGCCCTGGTGGGTGACGGGCGCGGCGGCGCTGCTCGGCTGCGGGGCGCACTTCGCCAACGTCCTCCCCGACATTCCGGCGGACCGTGCCGCCGGCGTCCTCGGACTGCCCCAGCGGCTGGGCCGCCGCCCGTCCGCCGCGGTCGCAGCCGCAGCGACCTCGGCCGCCACCGCCGTCCTCGTCCTCGGCCCGGGACGGCCCGTCCCCCCGGTGGAGGGCGTCGCGCTGGCCGTCGCCGTCGCCGCCGCCCTGCTGGCCCCGGTCGCGCCCGGCCGGATCCCCTTCCTCGCCACCATCGCCGTCGCGGGCCTGGACGTCGCTCTCCTGCTCGCCCGCGGCCCGGCCGCCACCTGACCGCCCGCCTGGCCGTCCACGCGACCGCCCGCCGATCCGCACGCTGCCCTGCTGTGCTGCCCAGCGCCGCCCCGCCCAGCGCCCGCCGCTCCGCGCATCACCCGGGAAACCGTCCGGCCCGCGGTCCGACCGTCCGGCCCGCGGTCCGACCGTCCGGCCCGCGGTCCGACCGTCCGGCCCGCGGTCCGACCGTCCGGTCGCTCGGTACGGTGGACGGTGATCGTGCACCTCCTTCCCGCTGGTCATTGAGAGGCTCCCCATGGAAAAGCGTGTCCTCGGCCGGACCGGCCGTCCCGTCTCCGTCGTCGGCCTCGGTACCTGGCAGTTGGGTGCGGACTGGGGCGACGTCCGCGAGCAGGACGCCCTTGCCGTGCTGGACGCCGCGGTCGAGAGCGGTGTCACCCTGTTCGACACCGCCGACGTCTACGGCGACGGCCGGAGCGAGCAGCTGATCGGACGCCACCTGAAGGAGCGTCCGGACGCGGGGGTGTTCGTCGCCACCAAGTTCGGCCGCCGGGTCGAGCAGCGGCCGGAGCACTACAACCTCGCCAACTTCCGTGCCTGGGCGGACCGTTCCCGGACCAACCTGGGCGTGGACCGGCTCGACCTGGTGCAGCTGCACTGCCCGCCGACCCCGGTGTACTCCTCGGACGAGGTCTTCGACGCCCTGGACACGCTGGTGGCGGAGGAGCGGATCGCCGCGTACGGCGTCAGCGTCGAGACGTGCGCCGAGGCGCTGACGGCGATCGCCCGGCCGGGCGTGGCCAGCGTGCAGATCATCCTCAACGCGTTCCGGCTGAAGCCGCTGGAGCAGGTGCTGCCGGCCGCCACCGAAGCGGGCGTCGGCATCCTCGCCCGGGTGCCGCTCGCCTCCGGTCTGCTCTCCGGCCGTTACACCCGGGACACCGTCTTCCCGGCGGACGACCACCGCACCTACAACCGGCACGGCGAGGCGTTCGACCAGGGCGAGACCTTCTCCGGGGTGGACTTCGCGACGGGCGTCGAGGCGGCCGTCGAGTTCTCGGCGCTCGCCCCGGAGGGTGCCACCCCGGCCGGGACGGCGCTGCGCTGGATCGTCCAGCAGCCGGGCGTGACCACGGTGATCCCGGGTGCCCGCAACCCCGAGCAGGCCCGCGCCAATGCGGCGGCCGCCGCGCTGCCGCCGCTCTCCGACGCCACCCTGACGGCCGTCCGCGACCTCTACGACCGCCGGATCCGCCCGCAGGTCCACGACCGCTGGTGAGCCACCGCGGCCGCCCGGTCGGCACGCTCGCGCGTCAGAGCGCCACGACCGGGCGGCCGAGCAGGTCGTCGCACCAGCCGTCGTCGTCGAGCAGCTCCGCGAGCTCCGGGTCGCGGTACGCGGTCGCCAGCGGCAGCCAGGCCAGGAACGAGCCGTAGCCGCCGCAGGTCGCGGACCCGCCGTCCCCGCCGCACATCACGCCCGGATCCGCGGTGACCTCCGGCCGGTACGGGTCCTGGGCGATGCGCAGCCCGAAGGCGTTCGGCCGGTGTTGCGGGCCGTCCGGGGCGCTGAACGGGTCGTCGGTGTCCGGGTGGGTGGCGCCCCAGCGGAAGAGCGTCGGCGCACCCGCCCCGCAGGCGTACTCCCACTCGTCGGGGGTGGGCAGCCGCCAGCCGTGTTCCTCGAAGTCCACCTCCCCGGCGTCGACCGCCTCGACGCCCACCAGCAGCGTCGGCAGCCGCACCGTCCGGACGGGGCTCAGCACCGCGCCCAGGTGCGTGCGCAGCTCCGCCGGGAAGCCGAAGCCGCGGCAGCTCTCCGCGTACGAGGAGGCCTGCTCCGGCGTCGCCTCGAAGACGGCGGCGTCGAAGCCCAGCCGCGCCTCGCCGCCGGGCACCAGCGCGAATTCCCGCCCGTGCAGCACCACGGTCGCGGTCCCGTCCGGCGTCACCGCCCAGCCGTCCGCCGCCAGCCGTTCCGCGGCCGTCCGAAGCACCCGGCCCCGCCACTCGTCCGTGCCGCCCCGCCACGCCCGCAGAGTCAGGTCCCCGATCTCCGTGCTCTCCACCCCTGCCACCCCCGCCGTGCCTGCCATGCCCGCCATGCCCGGGATCCTGCCATCCGCCCCCGACACCGAGGTGCCCCCGGTACGACCACCGTGCGCCCCGAGGACACCCCTAGGCTGGAGGAAGGACCCGCCACCGTCGGAGGGAGTGGCCGCCATGACCGAGCCGACCGCCGGGCGCCCGCACATGCCCGGGTACGGCATCCGGCCCGCGGACGAGGGCACCGGTCTGCTCCGCTGGGAGTGGGCCGAGAAGCGTCTGACCGGGTCGCACGACTACTGGGTGTGCTCGGTGCGCCCCGACGGCCGTCCGCACACCATGCCGGTCTGGGGCGTGTGGCTGGACGGCGCGTTCTGGTTCTCCAGCAGCGTCTCCTCCCGCAAGATGCGCAATCTCGCGGAGCGGCCGGACTGCGTGGTCACCACCGAGGACCCGCGGGACCCGGTGGTGCTGGAGGGCCGGGCCGAGCCGACCGCCGACCGGGCCGAGATCGCGGGCTTCCTGGCGGCACTGAACGCCAAGTACTCGGTGGCGTACGGCATCGACTTCCTCGACCCGGCGGTCAACGCCACCGTGCGGGTCCGCCCGGCGCAGGCCATCGGCCTGTTGCACACCGACTTTCGCGGCTCGCCGACCCGCTGGCGCTTCACCGACGGCGAGGACTGACCACGACGAGCGCCGACGACGACGAGGAACGACGCTGACGAGCGGTGCCGGGCCTCAGGGCGCGGTGGCCGGGTCCGCCGCCTCCTTGGGCACGTCCGGCCGGTGGAACCAGGTGCCCTGCACGGCCCACTGCACGAGCATCAGGATCACGCCCAGCACCAGCGCGCCGATGCCGATGACCGTCACACCGCCGGTCTTGCCGAAGATCGGCAGGTCGATCGAGGTGGAGCCGTAGTCCGGGTCGGCGTAGACGTCGAAGGCGCCGTAGCAGAAGAAGTACAGCAGCATCAGGCCGCCGAGCAGCGGGGCGACGCCCTTGAGGACGAAGTCCTTGACGCTGCGGGTCAGCACCTTGCGGTAGTACCAGACGCAGGCGAAGCCGGTCAGGCCGTAGTAGAAGGCGATGCCGAGGCCGACGGATGCGATCGAGTCGGCGAGGACGTTGCCGCTGATCGCGGTGAGCAGGACGTAGAAGGCGATCGAGGCGATGCCCATGCCGATGGTCGACCAGGTCGGTGTGAGGTGACGCGGATGCACCCGGCCGAAGTGCGAGGGCAGCGCCTTGTGAGCGGCCATCGAGAAGCTGGTGCGCGCGGTCGGCAGGATGGTCGTCTGGGTGGACGCCGCCGACGAGGTCAGCACCATGAAGATCATCAGCTTGCTGAGGAACCCGCCGAAGCCGGTGGTGCCGAACACGGCGTCACCCAGCCCCGACAGCACGTCCCCCGAGTTGTCCTCGTTGCCGAGCCCGATGCCCTCCGTACCGACGCCCGCGAAGGCCATCGCCGCGGTCGACACCAGGGCGTAGATGAGCAGCAGTAGGACGGTCGAGATGACGGCGGCCCGGCCCGGCGTGCGGGCGGCGTCCGCCGTCTCCTCGTTGACCGACACCGCGGTGTCCCAGCCCCAGTAGATGAAGACCGCGGAGAGGATGCCCGCGGTGAACGCCGTCGACGAGGACACCTCGAACGGGTTGAACCAGGAGGCGTCCACCGTGATGGCGGTGGACGGCGGGTTCGAGCCGTACACCTTGACCAGCGCCGTCACCGAGAGCAGGACCAGCATCACGACCTCGATGCACAGCAGCCATCGTTGCAGCGCCGCGGACAGCTCGATGCCGATGTAGCAGATCCAGGTCATGACGACGATCCAGACGACGCCGGCGACGGTCGTCCAGGTCGTCGAGTTCGCCAGCGAGTCCAGGCCGAACAGTTGGAAGCCGTAAACGCCCGCGATCTGCGCCAGGTTCGCCATCACGATGATGTCGGCGACGATGATGCCCCAGCCGCCCATCCAGCCCGTGCGCGGGCCGAACGCCCGCGCCGCCCAGGTGAACGTCGTCCCGCAGTCCGGGTCGGAGGCGTTCAACTCCTTGTAGGAGAAGGCGATCAGCAGCATGGGGATGAACGCCAGGATGGTGATGATCGGCGCCTGCAGGCCGACCCCGACGACGATGATGCCCAGCGTTGCCGCGAGGCTGTAGGCGGGGGCGGTGGAGGCCAGGCCGATGGCGACGGACGACACCAGGCCGAGCGCGCCGGTCTTCAGACCCTTCTCGCCGGCACCCGAGCCGGTCGAACGGGGTGCGGTGGAAGGAGTCTGATTGCCGGGAGGCATCGACACCGGACCCACCCCCTCTCTCCAGCCCGGAGGCTGTGACGGGGCCGCAAGGGCAGGAACTGGGCACCATCGTACGCCCGTACGCTCCACCGCTCTCGGCGTCCACACCGCCTGTGACCTGCGCAGACGTCAAATTCACCCGGTGGGCCCAGCCTCCGTGGTGCCCTCCCGGGCGATGGCGCGCAGCCGCGCGGGGGCCACCAGGAGGAAGGCGTCGAGCACCAGGTCCTCGACCTGCCGCCAGTCGACCTCGACGTCCAGGTACACCCCGATCCAGCCGCGGCCGCCCACGTACGGCGGGCGGAAGTACCGGTCCGGATCGGCCGCCACCAGGTGCTCCTGCACCCCGGCGGCGGCCGCCGCCCAGAAGCCCGTCCGGTCGTCGTGGTGCCGGTCCGAGGTCATGGCGGACATCGGCCGGCCCGCGAACCAGGCCGCCTCCCCGTGGCTCGGCCGCTCCTCGGCACCGGGCAGCGCCAGGCACAGCCCGCGCAGCCGCTCCAACGCCGCCCGCAGCACCGCCCCGTCCCGGCCCGCAGCCTCGCCCGCCGCCCCGTTCCGGCCCACAGCCCCGTTCCGGCCCGCAGCCTCGCCCGCTGCCTCCCCCTCGCCCGCCGTCTCAGTCGCGGCCGCGCGGCTCGCCGCGGTACGTGCCGAAGTACCAGCGGTTGCCCTCCGGGTCGCGGGCGGCGAAGTCCCGCGAGCCGTAGTCCGTCCCGTGCAGGGCGTCCACGATCCCGGCGCCCGCGGCGACCGCCCGCGCGTGCACCGCGTCCGGGTCCGCCGTCACCACGTACGCCCCGAAGCTGCCCGGCGGGGTCGGACCGCTGCCCTGCGCGCCGTCGACACCGTCAGGGTCCTCGCGGACCGAGCCCAGCATCACCCCGCCGCCCTCCGGCCAGCTCAGCTGCGCGTGGTGCACCACGGAGCCCTCCCCGTACACCACCGTCTCCTCGAAGCCGAACGCCTCCACCAGGAAGGCGATCAGCTTGCGGGCGTCGTGCGACCGCAGCGTCGGCCACACCTGCGGTGCGGGCGCCCCGTCCGGGACCTGTGCCGTACCCATCACTCCACCTCCGTGCCGCGTCGGCCGGTGCCGGTCGCACCCGGGGCCGTCGCGCACCCCGTGCCGTCACACCCCAGCCTGTACCGCGGCCGGCACCCCGGCTTGGACGAATCGGAACTCCTCCGCCAGCCACACGCTCGGCGCGACGCCGGCCAGCGCACGGAACTCCCTGGCCAGGTGCGCCTGGTCGAAGTACCCGCACCGAGCCGCGAGTTCGGCCAACCGGCCACCGTTCGACGCGGCCATCCGGCGGGCCCGGTCGAAGCGCACCACCCGGGCCGCGGCCTTCGGCGACAGCCCCGTCTCCAGCCGGAACCGCGCCGCGAGGTGCCGCTCGCTCCAGCCGACCTCCGCCGCCAGCGCCGACACCGGCAGCCGCCCGCCGCTGCGCCGCAGCAGCGCCCACACCCGCCGCACCTCCGGCGCCGCCTCGCCGTACGGCTCCGCGAGGCGCGGCAGCAGCGCGTCCAGCACCGCGAACCGCTCCGGCCAGCCGGGCGCGGCGAGCAGCCGATCCCGGACCTCCCCGGCGAGCGGGCCCAGCAGGTCCTCGGCGGGCAGGTCCAGACCCGCCAGCTCGCCCGCCGGCAGGCCCAGCAGCGGGCGCGCAGCCAGCGGGTCCAGCGCCACCTGGATGCCGGACTGCCGGCCGGGGTGGGTGATCAGCGCGGGCGTGGTGTGCAGCCCGCCCAGCAGCGCCGTGTAGTCCTGCGGCCCACGGCCGGGTTCGGGATGCACCGCCACCGTCAGCGGGTCGTCCAGCGTGAAGATCAGCGTCAGCCACGGCGAGGGCAGGCCCCGGTGCCGGCCCGGCGGCAGACCGGCCTGTCGGTACCCGGAGTACCGGGCCGCGTACCGCGCCATCGCCCCGGTCGGCCACACCCGGTGACCTTCGTCCACCACCGCCTCGTCCACCCCGCCAGTATCGGCCCGCCGGGCGCCGTGCGGGGTGGCCGGGTGAGACCCGGGTCACATCCGGCGGGGTGGATGTCACACCCGGGCCCCCTGTGCTGCTCTCGATCGGTGACCGCACACGGGAGGCACACCATGACCGGCACCGCAGCGACCGGCAGCACGGACGACGGCGACGGGACGACACAGGACTTCGTCGACCACCGCGACCTGCTCTTCTCGATCGTCTACAGCATGCTCGGCACCGTCGCCGACACCGAGGACGTGCTGCAGGAGACCTGGCTCGCCTGGTCCGGCCGAGGCGCCGAGCGGATCGACAACACCCGCGCCTACCTGGTGCGGATCGCCGTCAACAAGGCGCTCGCCCGCCGCGCCGCGGTCACCCGCCGCCGCGAGACCTACTTCGGCCCCTGGCTGCCCGAACCGCTCGTCGCCCCCGCCGGTGCAGAACCGCCCGCCGGCACCGCCGAGGAGGCCGAACGGGCCGAATCCGTCTCGATGGCCCTGATGGTCGTCCTGGAGACGCTCTCGCCGCTGGAGCGGGCCGTCTTCGTGCTGCACGAGGTCTTCGGCTACCAGCACACCGAGATCGCCGACCTGCTCGGCCGCACCCCCGCCGCCGTCCGCCAGACCGCCCACCGCGCCCGCGAGCACGTGCACGCCCGGCGTCCCCGCTACCGCACCGACGCCGCGCTGCGCCGCCGCGTCACCGAGCGGTTCGCCGCGGCCGTCGGCGGCGGCGACCTGCACGCCCTGCTCGACCTGCTCGCCCCGGACGTCACCCTGTGGGCCGACGGCGGCGGCCGCGCCCCGGCCGCCGGGCGGCTGCCCGTGCACGGCCGCGACCAGGTCGCCCGGACGCTGATGGCCGGCGCGGCCCGGAACGCCGCCACCCTGCACGTCCGCTGGGCGCGCGCCAACGGCGACCCCTCGGCCGTCCTGTTCGCCGGTGAGGAGCCGTTCGCCGTGCTGGTCGTCGAGCCGACGGCCGACGGCGACCACGTCCGCGACATCTACTTCGTGACCAACCCCGAGAAGCTCACCCGCATCCCGTGAGGCCCAGGGCCCCACGGACCCGACCCGACCCGACCGGACCCGACCGGACCAGGGAGACCACCGTGAAGATCACCGTCGTCGCCGCCACCGGCGGCATCGGCCGCCACCTCCTCGACCAGGCGCTGGCCGCCGGCCACCAGGCCACCGTGCTCGTCCGCAACCCCGACCGGCTGACCCCCGAGCAACGGGCGTCCGACCGGATACGGGTCGTCACCACCGACCTCGCCGACCCCGACCCGGCCGCCGTGGAGCGCGCCGTCGCCGGTGCCGACGCCGTGCTCTCCGGACTCGGCGCCCGCTCCAACGCCGAGGCGGGCGTCGCCGAGCGCGGCACCCGCGCCCTCGTCCGCGCGATGCGCAGCACCGGCACCCGGCGGATCGTCGTGGTCAGCGCCGCACCCGTCGGCACCGTGCCCTCGCCCGGCCGCCCCACCCCGCCCCGGTACGACCCCGGCGACGGCTTCCTGATGCGCCACCTCTTCGGACCCGCCGTCAAGGCCGCGCTCCGGCCGCACTACGCCGACCTCGCCCGGATGGAGGACGAACTGCGGAGCAGCGGACTGGACTGGACGGTCGTCCGCCCGCCCCGACTGACCGACGGACCGGCCACCGGCACCTCCCGGACGGCCCTCGGGCAGAACGTGCGCGGCGGCTGGACCGTCCCGCGGGCCGAGGTCGCCCGGCGGATGCTGCGGCTGCTCGACGACCCGCAGACCGTCCGCGAGGTGATCGCGGTGGCCCGCTGAGCCGTCGCTGGCGCTGTCGCCGTCGGCACCCGCCTTCGGCGTGCCGCGTTCAGGCGGCGGCCGGCAGCCGGTCGGCCGTGTGTCGGACACCTTCGACGGGAGCCGCCGGGGCGGGCAGCAGCGGGGTGCCGAACACCGCCGCCTGCGCCGCCGCGGCCAGCTCGCGGCGGCCAGCCGCACCCGCCGGGACCGGCGCACGGAACTCGACCTCCGCCACCAGCCCGCGGGCGGCGATCACCCGGCGCAGCGAGGCGAGCAGCCCGTCCTCGCCGACGAACGCCGCAACGGTCGCCGTCCGCCCGTCCGCGAGCCGGTAGCGCAGCGCCATCGGCTGGACGGTCGCGCCGGCCCGCACGGCCGCCTCGAACAGCGCCGGCCGGAACCGTCCGCCGCGCCGCCCGCACCAGGTGCTGCCCTCGGGGAAGACCGCCACCCGCTCGCCGCGGCGCAGCGCCGCCGCGATCCCGTCCACGGTGGCCGGCAGCGCGCGCAGCCGGTCCCGGTCCAGGAACAGGGTGCCCGCCCAGGCCGCCAGTGGGCCGAGCAGCGGCCAGGCCCGTACCTCCGTCTTCGCCAGCATCCGGGCCGGCCGGACGGCCGCCACCAGCAGGATGTCCAGCCACGACACGTGGTTGGCCACCACCAGCACGCCGCCGTCCGTCCGCGGGGCCGGGCCCGCCCGCAGCTCCACGCCGAACGCGGTGAGCAGCAGCCGTGCCCAGCGCTGCACCAGCCGCTCGCGCAGCGCCGGCCCGCAGCATCCGCGGACCACCGGTGCCAGCGCCACCCCGGCCAGCAGCAGACCCGCGCAGGCCCCGGCGCGCAGCAGCTGCCGCCCCGGGCCGACCACCGGGTCGGGGGCGGCCACGCAGTCCTCCGGCGTGCAGGGCGCCGTCGGCAGCCAGGCGCTCACAAGGCGGGCCCGGCGGACAGGAAGTGCCGCAGGTAGCGCGGGTCGGTCCGCTCCAGCGACAGCAGCACGTACAGGTCGGCGACGCCGAAGTCCGGGTCGTGCGCGGGCTCGCCGCACACCCAGGCGCCCAGCCGCAGGTAGCCGCGGAGCAGCGGCGGGATCGCGGCGCGGGCCGGCCGGGTGACGCCCTCGTGGTCCCAGGGGCGCAGCGGTGACACCCGGTACTCCTCCGGGGCGAGGTGCTTGGCGAGGACGGCGTCCCGGACGCCAGCGGCCTCCGTGCCGCCGTCCGCCAGCGGGACGGAGCAGCAGCCCGCGACCCAGGTGTTGCCGGTCGTCGTCAGGTAGCGGGCGATGCCGCCCCACATCAGGTTGATGACGGCTCCGCTGCCCCGGTGGTCCGGGTGGATGCAGGAGCGGCCGACCTCCACCAGGCCGTCCCGCAACCCGGCCAGCCGGGACAGGTCGAACTCGGTGTCGGAGTACAGCCGGCCGGCCCGGCGCGCCGCCTCCGGGCGCAGCAGCCGGTAGGTGCCGACCACCTCGTTGGTGCCGTTCTCGCGGACCAGCAGGTGGTCGCAGTGGTCGTCGAAGGCGTCGACGTCCAGGCCGGGCAGCGGGCTGTCCAGGACGGCGCCCATCTCCTCGGCGAACACCCGGTGGCGCAGCCGCTGCGCGGCCCGCACGTCGCCCTCGTCCTGGGCCAGCGCGACGCTGTAGCCGACGGGCACGGGAGCCTGCGGGGTCCGGGCGGCGGCCTGGGGAGCGGCGGCCCGGTCGGGGACGGACGGTGTGAGGACGGGGGCGGTGGTCATCTCGGCTCTCCCTGCTCGTGGACGGGACTGGACGCACTGCGCTCCGGACCGGCCCTTGTCCCGTCACGCTCATGACGGGCGGGTCACCCGTATGTCTCCCGTGGCAGGTCGGCATCGAGGTGGCCGCCCGACAGAGCGCAGATGTGGACCGGCTGAACGCCTGGCGCGGCCCTCGCACCGCCCGCCGCCGGGGCCCCGGGAGCCCGTCCCGACCCGTCCGCCCGGGCCGCACCCCGCTCGCACGGGCGCGCCCCACCGGAACGGGTCGGTCCCAGCGGAACGGGTCGGCCCCGTCGGCCCGGGGCATCCCGACTTGGCGGTGCGGCGTGCTGGCCGCACCCGCCGGGGGTCGGCCACACTGGCCCGATCGGGACGGCCGCCCCCGCGGGCGGGGCCGGCCGTGCCCGCCGTCGACGACGAGGTCGAAGGGTCGATGCTGTGCGTGGAGATCTTCGCCGGCGCAGGGCCGCGCTGGAGGACGAGTGGTCCCGCTGGGTGCCCCACCGGGCGGCCAGGCCGCAGCACGCCGCGGACGGCACCGGGGTGCGCCCCGAGGTCGCGGACTCCTGGCTCCGCTCGCTGACCACCGTCGACCCCGCCCGCACCGCCGCCCCGCCCTCCGACCCCGGCGCGCACGGCCCCGACTGGGCGCACTCCCCGCTCCGCGCCCCGGTCGACGCCGTCGCCGACGAACTCCGGGCCATCGCCGACGACGCGGGCTTCATCGCCGCCGTCACCGACGAGGCCGGCACCATCCTGTGGACCTGCGGCGGCCCGGTCATGCAGCGCAAGGCGGAACGGGTCAACTTCGCGCCCGGCGCCCGCTGGGACGAGCAGGCGATGGGCACCAACGCCCTGTCGCTCGCCCTGAGCACCGGCCGCGCCGCCACCGTCTTCTCCGCCGAGCACCTGGTCTCCGTCCTGCACGGCTGGGTCTGCTACTGCGCGCCGATCCGCCGCCCGGACGGCAGCATCGCCGGCACCCTCGACCTCTCCACCACCTGGGACCGCTCGCACCCGCTCGCGCTGTCCACCGTCCGCACCCTCGCCGCCGCCGTCGGCGCAGCCCTGCCCGCGGCCCCCGGCACCACCGCCCGCCCCGAGGGACTGCGCCTCGCCTGCCTCGGCCGCGAACAGGCCACCCGCGACGGCGTCCCGCTGCACCTGCCGCCGCGCCGCCTGGAGATCCTCACCCTGCTCGCCCTGGAGGCCGACGGATTCACCGCCGAACGGCTGCGCACCGCCGTCTACGGCGACCGGCCGGTCACCGCCACCACCGTCAAGGCCGAGATCTCCCACCTGCGCCGCGACCTCGGCGGCGCCGTCTCCGCCCGCCGCTACCGGCTCACCGCGCCCGTCCAGTGCGACGCGGCCGAAGTGCGCCGCGCCCTCGCCGCGGGCGACACCGCCACCGCCGTACGGCTGTACACCGGGCCGCTGCTGCCGCACTCCGACGCCCCCGCCGTCGTCGAGCACCGCACCTACCTGGAGGTCGCCGTCCGCGCCGCCGTCCTCGCCGCGGCCGACCCCGCGCCAGCCCTGCGGTACGGCGAACTCGCCCGGTACGACGCCGAAGTGCACGAACACGCGCTGCGGCTGCTCGCCCCGGGCGACGGGCGGCGTGCGGTGGCGCTCAGCCGGCTGCACGCCGCCCTGCGCGACTGACGACCGTTCCGACCGGGGTCCGCCGGGCGGTGCCAACCTTTCACCAACCCGAAGGGGTGAGAGTGGCCACCGTCCACGGCGGCCGGTCCTGGGACGACGGCCGTCGGACGCCACCCGTACGCGTCTTCCGACGAGGAGAGCCGCCCATGGTCTACGCCCGGCCCGGAACCGAAGGCAGCATCGTCAGCTTCGCCCCCCGCTACGACAACTTCATCGGCGGCAAGTGGGTCGCCCCGGTGGAGGGCCGCTACTTCGACAACCCCTCGCCGATCACCGGGCAGACGTTCTGCCAGGTCGCCCGCTCCTCGGCGGCCGACGTCGAACTCGCCCTGGACGCCGCGCACAACGCCGCCGAGGCCTGGGGCCGCACCTCCGTCACCGAACGCGCCAACGTCCTCAACCGGATCGCCGACCGGATCGAGCAGAACCTCGAGAAGCTCGCCGTCGCCGAGAGCTGGGAGAACGGCAAGCCCGTCCGGGAGACGCTCGCCGCCGACCTCCCGCTCGCCGTCGACCACTTCCGCTACTTCGCGGGCGTGGTGCGCGCCCAGGAGGGCGGCATCGCCGAGATCGACGCCGACACCGTGGCGTACCACTTCCACGAGCCGCTCGGCGTGGTCGGCCAGATCATCCCGTGGAACTTCCCGATCCTGATGGCCACCTGGAAGCTCGCCCCGGCGCTCGCGGCCGGCAACTGCGTCGTCCTCAAGCCGGCCGAGCAGACCCCGGTCTCCATCCTGCTGGTCGTCGAGCTGATCGCCGACCTGCTGCCGCCCGGCGTCCTCAACGTGGTCAACGGCTTCGGGGTGGAGGCCGGCAAGCCGCTCGCCTCCAGCCCCCGGGTCGCCAAGGTCGCCTTCACCGGCGAGACCACCACCGGCCGCCTGATCATGCAGTACGCCAGCGAGAACATCATCCCGGTCACCCTCGAACTCGGCGGCAAGAGCCCGAACATCTTCCTGCCGGACGTCATGGCCGCCGACGACGAGTACCTGGACAAGGCCGTCGAGGGCTTCGTGATGTTCGCCCTCAACCAGGGCGAGGTGTGCACCTGCCCGTCCCGCGCGCTCGTCCACGCCTCCATCTACGATGAGTTCATCGCCCGCTGCATCGCCCGCACCGAGGCGATCACCGCCGGCGACCCGCTCGACCCCGCGACCATGATCGGCGCCCAGGCCGGCAACGACCAGTACGAGAAGATCCTTTCCTACCTGGACATCGGCCGGCAGGAGGGCGCCGAGGTGCTCACCGGCGGCGGCGCCCGCACCGTCCCCGGCCTGGAGGGCGGTTACTACATCGAGCCGACGATCTTCCGCGGCAGCAACGACATGCGGATCTTCCAGGAGGAGATCTTCGGCCCGGTGGTCTCCGTCGCCACCTACGACACCGTCGAGGAGGCCCTGCACATCGCCAACGACACGCTCTACGGCCTCGGCGCCGGCGTCTGGACCCGCGACGGCAACACCGCCTACCGCCTCGGCCGGGCCATCAAGGCGGGCCGGGTGTGGACCAACTGCTACCACGCCTACCCGGCGCACGCGGCCTTCGGCGGCTACAAGAAGTCCGGCATCGGCCGCGAGACCCACCGGATGATGCTCGACCACTACCAGCAGACCAAGAACCTGCTGGTCAGCTACTCCGGCCAGAAGCTCGGCTTCTTCTGATGAAACCGGCTCCCGCCAGGATCGAACTCACCGGCGCAGCCAAGGAGTTGCTGCGGACACTGGTGGTCGTGCACGGGCCGGTGATGTTCCACCAGTCCGGCGGCTGCTGCGACGGCAGCGCGCCGATGTGCTACCCCCGCGGCGAGTTCCGGGTCGGCGCCTCGGACCTGCTGCTCGGCCGCGTCGCCGAGGACACCCCGTTCTGGATCAGCGCCGACCAGTACGCGTACTGGCGGCACACCCACCTCACCGTGGACGTCGTCCCCGGCCGCGGCAGCGGATTCTCCCTGGAGGCACCCGAAGGCGTCCGCTTCCTGCTCCGCTCCCGCCTCTTCACCGAGACCGAGGCCGAACTCCTCGCCATCCAGGGGCCCGCCCCCGACCGGTGCCGACCACCAGCCCTAGGCGTTCGTCCGACGGCGGATCAGTGCGCGGCATCCAGCCGTGCCCGCTGGTCCGCCGTCAGCTCCAACTCCACGGCCGCCAGGCTCTCGTCCAGCTGCGCCACCGAGGACGCCCCCACCAGCGGGATCACCGGCACCTCGCCGCCGATCAGCCAGGCCAGCACCACCTGGTTCGCCGTCGCACCGGTCTCCGCCGCGACCTCCCGCAGCACCGCCAGCCGCTTCGCCGTCCCCGCGTGGTCGAAACCCTCGCCCAGCGGCTTGTCCGACCGCACGTAACTCCCGCCCAGCAGCGGCGAGTACGCCACCATGGCCAGCCCCGGCTCCGACCGCAGGTAGCTCAGCACCTCGCCGCCCGCCACCCCGACCGAACCGTCCGCGGACCGCAACGTCGGCAGATCGGTGCGGTGCCGCAGATAACTGTGGTGGTACTGCAGCACCTCCCACCCCGGCAGCCCGGCCGCGGCCGCCAGCGCGCGGCCGCGCTCCACCCGCCACACCCAGTGGTTGCTCACCCCGAGCAGGCCGACCGCGCCCTGCGCCGCCAGCGACCCGAACGCCTCGACCGTCTCGGCGAGTTCGGTCCGCGGGTCCTCGATGTGCGCGTACAGCAGGTCGATCCGGTCCGTGCCGAGTCGTTCCATGCTGCGCTCCGCCGACTCCCCGACCGTCTTCGCCGACAGGCCCTCGACGTCCAGGGTGAATCCCCGCGACGGCGCGAGCGGCCGGGCCCCGAGCTTGGTGGCGATCACCACCTCGTCACCGATCCCGCGGCTGCGCCGCCACCGGCCGAGCAGCGCCTCGCTCTCGCCGCCCTGCGAACCCTCCACCCAGAACGCGTAGTTGTTCGAGGTGTCGACGAAGGTGCCGCCCGCTTCGACGAACCGGTCCAGCAGCGCGAAGGACGTCCGCTCGTCCACTGCCGTGCCGAACAGCATCGCGCCCAGGCTCAGCACGCTCACCTCGCGGCGGGTCGACGGGTCGGTGCCGATCGTGCGGTACTCCATCGCTGCTCCTCGGTTCTCGCCTGCCCCTTGCGGGAACGAACGGTTCGGAGTCTGGTGGTTGGAGTGCACGCGAAGTCAAGGCCGGCAGGCGGACGGTGGAGGGAACCCGCAGGTGCGCTACCGTCGTCCGACCCATCGGGCCGGCCGCCACCGCGGCCGCCCGACCCGCACCCGGACGGAAGGCAGGCCCGCAGCCGTGTCCCAGCACCACCCGCACCACGTGCAGCAGCAGAGCGGCCCGCCGCCGCGCCCCGGCCGGGCCTGGTGGTGGCTGCCCGAGCACGAGCGGCGCCGCCGCCGGGAGCAGCGCCGCGCCCGCGAGGAGTGGAAGCGCCGCAACAAGCGGACGAAGGGCGACAACGACTGCTGCGACGCCTGCGACTGCCTCGGTGAGATCGCCGACCCCTGCATGATCGCCCTGATCCCGATCATGTTCGCCTCGGTGTTCAAAGCCGCCGTCGGCCGCGGCCACGGCCAAAGTGCCGCCGACCCGGCCGCCCCCGTCCCCGCAGGGCCGTTCGCCGCCGGCCTCTACGACGCCGTCCGCTTCTACCGCAGCCGGATCAGCCCCACCCGGGAGGCGTGCTGCCCCTACACCCCGTCCTGCTCCACCTATGCCGTCCAGGCCCTGCACCGGCACGGGGCGGTGCGCGGCAGCCGCCTCACCGCGGGCCGCCTCCTGCGCTGCCGCCCGGGCACGCACGGCGGCCACGACCCCGTTCCCGGGCGCTGAGCCCCGCGGACCGGCAGGCCGGTCGGATGGTCACCGTCGACGACGTGCGCCGTCTGGCGCTCTCCCTGCCCCGGACGGAAGAGGCGCTGGTCCGCGACCGGGTCAAGTTCCGGGTCGGGCGGATCGTCTACCTCGCCTTCAACCGCGACGAGTCCGTCCTCGGCTTCGCCTTCCCCAAGGAGGAACGGGCCGCCCTGATCGCCTCCGCCCCGGACACCTTCCTGCCGCCCGACCCGACCGACGAACGCTTCAACCGGTCCAGGTCAGGACGGCGGCCGTCGACACCGACGAGATGCGCGAACTCGTCCTGGATGCCTGGCGCATGGTCGTCCCCCGCCGCCTCGCCGAGGCCCACCTCGGCGGGGGCGGCGGCGGCCGTTGACGTGGATGCCCGGCCCCGGGGCTGTCGTGGGTGTGCGGTACAACTGAGCGCACCATCCCGACCACCCCTTGGAGCGGCATGTCCGACAGCGGCGCGGAGCCCGGCCTGCCTGCGGTGTCCGGCCTGTACGAGCAGGTGGTGACCGACACGCTGGCGGCCCGGCTGACCTCGCTCGGCGAGGCCGGATGGCAGGTGATCGACCGCCCGGTCCCCGAGGGTTCGTCGCCGTTCGTGCTGGCCCGCCACATCGGCTCGGCAGTCGAGCGGGCGCTGCTGGACCTGAGCCCGGCGGATCAGGTCACGACGGCGAACCGCCTCCTGGCCGCCCTGGCCGAGTCCGGTGCCGGCGCCGTCGACCAGGTACTGCCGGGCCCGCGCGAGCTTGTCGCGCTCGCCGACAAGGAGGCCGACGGCGTCTACCGCATGCGGCCGGTGACCCCGCTCTCCGAGACGGCACTGCTCACCAACGCACCGGAGGAGCAGAGCCTCGGCCATGAACTCCGCGCCGAACTCGCCTCGGCCGACCGGGTGGACCTGCTCTGCGCCTTCGTGAAGTGGCACGGACTGCGGGTGATGGAGGAGCCGCTGCGCGAACTGAAGCGCCGGGGCGTCCGCCTGCGGGTCCTCACCACCACCTACCTGGGAGCCACCGAGCGCGCCGCCCTGGACCGCCTGGTCCGCGAGTTCGACGCAGAGGTCAAGGTCAACCACGAGCTGCGCTCCACCAGGCTGCACGCCAAGGCCTGGCTGTTCCGCCGGGCGAGCGGCTTCGACACCGCGTACGTCGGCAGCTCCAACCTGTCCCGGGCGGCCCTGCTCGACGGCCTGGAGTGGAACGTCCGGCTGTCCGGCGTCGCCACACCGGCCGTGCTGCGCAAGTTCGAGGCGACCTTCGACTCCTACTGGTCGAACCCCGAGTTCCGGCCGTACCACCCGGACACCGACGCCGAGGAGCTCGACGAGGCGCTCCGGGCCGCCGGCGGATGGTCCCGCGATGGCTCCACCACGCAGCTCTCGGGGCTCGAAGTCCGGCCCCACCCGCACCAGCAGGCGATGCTGGAGAGCCTGGACGCCGAACGCAAGGCTCGCGGACACCACCGCAACCTGCTGGTCGCCGCCACCGGCACCGGCAAGACCATCACGGCCGCGCTCGACTACCGGAGGCTACGCGCCGAACAAGGTGGCGAGCTGTCGCTGCTCTTCATCGCGCACCGCCAGGAGATACTCCAGCAGTCACAGCGGGCCTACCGCGAGGTCCTGACGGACGCCACCTTCGGTGAGCTCCTGGTCGGCGGCGCCCGACCGCAGCACCAGCGACACCTCTTCGCCAGCGTCCAGTCCCTGCACGCCGGCAGGCTCGCCGAGTTCGCGCCGGACGCCTTCGACGTCATCGTCATCGACGAGTTCCACCACGCCGAGGCCCCCACCTACCGCCGGATCATCGACCACTTCCAGCCCCGGGAACTGCTCGGCCTCACCGCCACCCCCGAGCGTGCCGACGGCAAGCGCGTCCAGGACGAGTTCTTCGAGGGCCGGATCGCTGCCGAACTCCGTCTTTGGCAGGCCCTTGAGGACGACCTGCTCTGCCCCTTCCACTACTTCGGCGTGCACGACAACGCCGACCTGCGGGCCGTCAGCTGGCGGCAAGGCGCCTACGACGTCGCTGAGTTGACCGAGTTGCTGACTGCCGGACACAGCCAGGCCCGGCAGGTCGTCCAGGCCGTCCGTGACAAGGTCGCCGACCCGGGCCGGATGCGGGCACTCGGCTTCTGCGTGTCCGTCCGCCACGCCGAGCACATGGCCGAGGCCTTCCGGCAGGCCGGCCTGCACGCCCTCGCCCTCTCGGCGAACACCCCCACCGAGCAGCGCCGCGAGGCCCTCGACGGGCTCCGCACCGGCCGCATCCAGGCCCTCTTCAGCGTCGACCTGTTCAACGAGGGGCTCGACGTCCCCGACGTGGACACCGTCCTGCTGCTCCGTCCGACCTCCAGCGCCACGATCTTCCTCCAGCAGCTCGGCCGTGGCCTGCGCCGCTCGCCCCAGAAGGCCGTGCTCACCGTGCTGGACTTCATCGGGTACCAGCGCAAGGAGTTCCGCTTCGACGAGCGGTTCCGCGCACTCACCGGCCACACCCGCCGGGGCGTCCAAGAGGCCGTCACCGAGGACTTCCCGCAGCTGCCGTCCGGATGCCAGATCGTGCTCGACCGGGTCGCCAAGGACATCGTCCTCGAGAACATCAAGACCCAGCTCAAGGCCGACGCCAGGCAACTGGCTGCCGAGATCGGCGCCTACGGCGTCCCGACGATCACCGGGTACCTGGCCGAGAGCCGCCGCGACATTGACGACCTCTACCGCGGCAAGAACTCCTGGACCAGCCTGCTCAGGCGCGCCGGCCTCATCACCGAGCCCGCACCCGACGGCGAGGAGATGCTGCTGCGCCGGGTGCCCGCCCTGCTGCACGTCGACGACCCCGCGCGGGTCGCGGCCTACTCCGCGCTGCTGGCGGACGACGCACCCGACTTCGACCACCTGGCCGAGCCGCTCCGGACATACGCGGCGATGCTCTTCTTCTCGCTCTGGCCGGGCGGCGGCTTCCCGACCGCCGCCGAGGGCCTGCGTTCGCTCCACCAACAGCACCGCCTCCGTGCGGAGCTGCGTCAGGTCCTCGCCCACGGCCTGGAGCACGCCACCCACGCCCCCGCGAGGCTCGGCCCCGACCTCGGACCGCTGACGAACCGGCCGCTCGCCGTGCACGCCCACTACAACACCCCGGAGTTGCTGGCCGCGCTCGGCCGGGCCTCGATCGACGGCTTCAAGCCGGCGACGTTCCAGTCCGGCGTGGTGTGGTGCGAGACGTCCCGGACGGACGCCCTGCTGGTCACCATCAACAAGGACGAGAAGAACTTCTCGGCCAGCGTCCGCTACCGAGACTTCGCACTCAACGCCGACCACTTCCACTGGGAATCGCAGAACAGCACCTCGGCGGCCACCCCCACCGGCCAGCGCTACATCGGGCACCGGAAGGCCGGTTCCCACGTGCTCCTCTTCGTCCGCCGCTCCAAGACCGTCGAGGGCCGCACCGCGCCGTACATGCTGCTCGGGCCCGCCGAGTACGTCTCCCACGAGGGCGACCGACCCATGGCCATCACCTGGCGCCTGCACCACCCCCTGCCCTCGGACGTCCACCACTTCACGGCGGTGACCGCGGGCTGAGGCCACCTACGGCTGCGGCGGGAGCCAGCGGGCGGCCCGGGCCCGCTGGTCCGGGCTGGTCCACCAGAGACGGGCCGCCCCGTCCCAGCGGGCCCGGACGTCGCGTTTGGCGTCGTCCTTCTCGGCGAACGGGACGGCGAGGTACAGCCGGCCGTTGAGCTCGGTGCCGGGAGCGGGGGAGTCAGCAGCGGCGACCGGTGGCTGAGCGTTGGTGCCGGGCTCCGGCTGCGGACGGGCGGAGTTGCGACGCTCGGGCCGGGCGCGTTCCATGATGCGGCGGACGCGCTGACAGGCGAGGCTGTCGGTGATCCGCATCATCAGGTCGGTCGGCCCGCTGGTGCAGAGCAGGTTGAGGGAGCCGTGCCAAAGAATCGTCTCGTCGACGATGAGCACCTTCTCGTGCATGCGATCACGCTGCTCGACCTGGCAGCCGGCCCGGCGGAGTTCCTCCACCAGCGGTGCCTTCCGCGGGTCAGCGGTGTGGTCCCTCATGATCACGGTGACCTGGACGCCGCGTGCGGTCAGCTCTGCGAAGGGACCGACCCAGTACCGCACCGGCCCCGGGTCGAGGAAGGCGCAGTAGACCTCGATGGTCTTGGTGGCCTGCCGCATGTCCCACGCCACCGCGCGCTTCACCTCGTCGGCGGGGAAGAACGCGGGACGGCTGAGTTCGTCCTCCGACAGGGTGCCGAGGTCGGCAGCGCTGCGGATGGGCACCAACTGGTCGACGGGTAGGCGCAGAGCCCGCTGTTCGAGGTGGTCGAGCATCCGTACGGCCTCGCTGTG
The DNA here is from genome assembly GCF_040702125.1 of Kitasatospora sp. NPDC085895. NCBI lineage: Bacteria > Bacillati > Actinomycetota > Actinomycetes > Kitasatosporales > Streptomycetaceae > Kitasatospora > Kitasatospora sp. NPDC085895. Next base: position 24,952 of record NZ_JBFBJY010000057.1, read on the forward strand.
CGGGGCGAGGTGAGCACGGAGGTGCTCGACGTCGGCGATGACGATGAGGTGGTCCTGTGCGCGGCTGAGCGCGACGTTGAGCAGTCGGCACGTCTGCGAGGACAGTCCGGTTCCGGCGTAGAACTGGCCGGGGCTCTTGCCGGCACCGGCCACCGTGTCGATCACGACCAGCGGGCGCTGGCTGCCCTGGAAGCGGTGCACGGTGTCGACCAGACCCTCGTACTCGGTACCGAAGCGGTAGGAGAGGCTGGCATTGATCGCCTTGACCTGGTCGCGGTACGGGGCGATGACGGCCATCCGGTCGGTGGGCCGCTGGCCCTCCGCCGCCTCCGACCAGTTCCGCCCGGGCAGCACGCCGTCGTACTGCAGACCGCGCACCAGCTGGTGAATCACGGCTTCATGGACGGCGTTCGACTTGTGATCCCGTCCGGGAATGCGCCGCGCCGAGGTGTCCACGAGCATGACCGGCGCCTCCAGCAAGGGCGAGGCGGGCAGCCGGGAGCGGTCGGGACGGCCGGTGCGCAGCGGTGCGTCCGGATAGGCCACGGTGTTCACCACGGCGCAGATCTCCGAATGCATCCGGTACTGGGTGTCCAAGCCGACCAGCCGCCGGTCGTCCCGGCGGGCGGACCCGCTGCCCGTGACCAACCCGGCAGCGTGGAAGGCGTCCCGCTCGGCCCAGTGCTGCGAGTGCTGCCGCTGCGGGGCGGTGGCCATGCGGTCCTGGGCCCCCTTGGTGATGGCGGGGAGTTGGCGGAAGTCCCCGGCAACGATGAGTCGTTTGCCCGCCAGCCCGGCCGCGTACCAGGCGGAGGGCAGGTTGACCATGGCTGCCTCATCGATGATGACCACGTCCACCCGGTCGAGCAGTTTGCGGGACTGCACGGCCTTGGTGACGGTCGCTCCCTTGATCCGGCAGCGGCTCCGGACGGTGTCGTCCAGACCGCGACGCTGTCGGTCCAACTCGTCGAGAACGCGCTGCAGGCCGTCCGCCTGTTCGGTCAGTTGCGGGTACGGCGCGACCCCGGCGAGCCTCGGGCTCAATGCGGCGAGCCGGCCGCTGAGGTCACTGATCGAGGCGCCGGCTGAGGCCCGGTCGGATTGGGCTGCGACCTCCTGCTGGCGGGCGCCCGCGAGAGCCTGACCGGTGGTGTACAGCTGGTCGTTCAGGTCGTTGAGCTTGGCCAGCTTCCGGTTGGCGAGGAGCCCGGTCGGCGCCCCGAGTTCGGCGATCCTCACACGCAGCGCGGCGGAGGCGGCTTCCAGAGTCAGCGCTGACATCCCCGCCTGTTGGGCGGTGGCCGATGCCGTGGTGTGTCGGTTCCGGGCATCGGTGAGGTCCTCGGCGAGGCTCCGTGCCTCATCGTGCAGAGCGAGTGCGGCCCGGGCGGCCGCCAACTGCGTCTGTGTCTGGGCGATCTGCTCGTCCAAACGGCTACCGAGCCGGCCGGCAATGCGGACCGGGTCGACCTGGGCGCCGTAGCGCTGCTCCAGACTGGCGACCGAGATCTCACCGGCTCGCTGGACAAGGCCGTCCTCGAAGCCGGGCTCGCGTACGAGCAGTTCACACATGCGTTCCAAGGCCTGGTCGACGGCGACGTTGGTGGGAGCGAGGAACAGCAGGTTGAGACCTTGCCGGAAGCACCCTTCCGCGATGTGGGAGACGACGTCCGTCTTTCCCGTCCCGGGTGGTCCCCAGAGGAAGAGCACCTGGCTGCCGAGCGCCTGCTCGACGGCCGTGCGCTGCTTCGGGTTGAGGGGCAGGTCGTGCCAGCCGGCGACCCACCGATGGGGGTCGGCCACCCGGGTCAGTGCAGGTGCGCCCAGTCCGAGGAGGAACCCGGCCATGCCGAGGTCAACCGGGCTGTCCGTACTGCCCACCGCCTCCAGCCGATCGGCGAGCGCCGACCAGGTGGAGGCGTCGTCCTCCCGGACGACCACCGATGACGGGGAGCTGCCGAGGTCGGTCGGTGTCACGACCCGCACCGTGCCGTCGGGTAGCCGGGAAACCTCCGCCGCGGCCCACGGCTCCCGGGACTGGTCTGGCCGGATGACCAGCGCCTTGCCGTCCAGCGACTCGGGCCAGGACCGGCAGGCGAAGACGTAGTCGTACCGGTCCGAACCTGCACCCATCCGGCGGCCGTTGCTGAGGACCACCTTCTCCGCGCCGTCAGCGGCGTCCCGCCGGCAGGCGGTGATTTCCGCACGTACTGCGGTGAGTAGGTCGTCAACCGGCACCGGACGCTGTTGCCCCACCATCGGCTTCCCCCCAAGACACTGCCACGGTGCATCCCCGCCGTGATCCTATCGTTCGTACCAGGCCGGTGGGGCAGTCGAACTGAAAGGACGTCAGTGTCAGACATCGATGAGGCGATCCATGACTTCCTGGTGGACGCGGCGGCCCTGCGGTCCGGCGGGCGCGTCATCGATCTGGGGTGCGGCAAGGGCCCGACGCTGGCGGCGTTCGCTCGTCGACACCCGCAGGCGCGGCTCATCGGCCTCGATCGGTCGGCCGCGAGCCTCATGGCCGGGAAGGGGCTGCTGTCCGGTCATCAGGGTGGTGTCGCACTCGCGGTAGCGGACTTGGCCGGGCGACTCCCACTCCCCGATCGCTGTGTCGATGCCGCGGTCACCTACAACGTCATGGAGTGTCTCGCTGATCCCGTGGCACTGCTCGGGGAGATCGCTCGTGTGCTGAGGCCGGGCGGCCGGGCGGTGCTGGCCCACGTGGACTTCGACTCCCTGGTGATCGCGGGGGCGGGCCGCGACCTCGACAGGCGGGTCTGCCACGCCTTCACGGACGATCGGCAGCCCTGGATGGACCACGCGGACGGAAGGATCGGGCGGAAGCTTCCCGGGCTGGTGAGCGCCTCGCCGCTGATCCTCGAACGAGCCGTCCCCTGGGTGGTGAGTTCCACCGAGCTGACAGGCCATGCGGCCCGCCGCGTGGAGTCCATCCGCCAAGCGCTGAACAGTGCTGCCGACAAGGGCCGGGGACGGGTGTCACGACCGGAGACCGAGGCCTGGTACCAGGCGCTGCAGCTCGCTGCGGAGCAGGAGCGTTTCTTCCTCGCGGAGACGGCCGTGGTGGTGACGGCTCGGGCCTGACCCAAGCCCGGACCACTCGGCTTCACCACGGAGCGCCTCACCATGCGAAAAGGCGGATCGCGATCCGAAGATCGTGATCCGCCTCTGCTGGTGTCCGAGGGGGGACTTGAACCCCCACGCCCGATAAAGGGCACTAGCACCTCAAGCTAGCGCGTCTGCCATTCCGCCACCCGGACGGGGTGTGTTGCCTCGGGGTTTCCGTTTCCTTCGCCCCCTGGCGACAGAGAGAACATTACCAGGCCGCAGGAGTGCTTCTCACCTGCGTTTCTGTCGCTCGGGGGCGGAGGGCACAGAGCGAATCGGGCATAGGGGTATGGATCGCCTTCAAAGGGGCATCGGCGGTCGTCGATCCGGAGGGGCTCACTCGGGTCGCCGCGCTCCTCCTCCCGGGCGCCGGCACCTCCGGCCCGCGGGCGGGCGGCGGCCGTCGGGCCCACCCGTCGGCATGTGCGGCTGCCCGGCGTCCTCGGCCCCGTGATCGGGCCGGCGGCGCCGGTCGGCCGGCCGGGCGGCCCGCACCCCGCGCCGGGCCGCAGCTGTGCACCGCCCCGTGTTCGGAGGTCCGGCCCGGTCGGCATCGGTGCGGGCCGCCGGCCGGTGCCCGGTGGCCGGTCGGCGGCAGCGGGGGAGCCGTGCGGCGGTGAACCGGCGCCGCCGGCGGGTGCGGGCGGTCCGGTCGCGGGGCGGGGTCGTGCCGGAGCGTACGCGGCGGCCGCCGGGCGCCCCGGCGGATGCCCCGGCGGGCGTGGAGAGCCCGGTGTCCGCCCGTGCTGATCTGGGAAAACCTCCCACGGCGTGACCGATCCGCTGGTACAACGAATCGTGACCGGGCCGAAGTGGTCCGATCGCGTTCGCATGTGGTCTGAACAGTTCACCCGCCGCCAGTTTCCAGTCCCTGGGCCAGTGGCCGACGGGTGCTCTCCTAGCCTCTGTGGACCAAGGGAGCCTTGAGCGGAACGCCCGATTCCCGAGAGGCCGCCGGCCCGCGCCGCCGTGCGTACGGCTCGCGGCAGAGCCTCCCGTCACGATGCGAAGGGTGGCTTGACGTGGAACAGATCAGCGGGGCGGCCTCGAGCACTTCGACGGACCCCGGCTCCCCGGACGGGGCCGCGGCCAGACGGCCGGGCGTCGGCCCGGAACCGGGCGTCTGGCGGTTCGTCGCCGATGCGCAGGAGGCCGCCGTCCCGCAGACCCGCCACGCGGTCCGTGACCGCCTCCTCGCCCAGGGCATGGCCGGCGAGCGCTACCAGGAGCTGATCGACGACCTGCTGCTGATCGTCTCCGAGCTGGTGAGCAACGCGGTGACGCACGCCGCCGTCGTCTCGCCCCGCCTCAGCACCGAGCTCGCCATCGGCGAGGGCTGGGTGCGCATCGCGGTGGAGGACCTCCACCCGTACCGGCCGAAGGCGCTGGAGAGCGACCTGGGCAACCTCGGCGGCCGCGGCCTGCTCCTGGTGAAGAGCGTGACCCTGCAGGCGGGCGGCACCTGCGACGTGGAGCGGACCGAGGGCGGTGGCAAGGTCATCTGGGCCTCGCTGCCGCTGCCGGCCCCGCGCGCGGGGGATCCGGACGGCCACCTCTGGTGACGTGCGGCAGGCCCGGAGCGGTGGAGACCGTCCGAGCCCGCTGCGGGAGGACTACCAGCCGCGTCCGGTGATCTCCCGGATGCCCGGCCGCGCGGCCTCGAAGACCGTCCGGAACCAGGCGGAGAACGGCTTCTCCGCCTCCAGCTCCTTCAGCTCCTCCTCGGTGACGAAGCGGGTCTCGGCGATCTCGTCCGGGTCCGGCGCGAGGTCGGCGGTGACCAGGCCGACGAAGAGGTGGTTCCACTCGCGCTCGATCAGGCCGGAGGCCTCGTCCGGCAGGTCGTAGCGGACGGTGCCGGCCTCGCAGAGCAGGGCGGGGGCGGTGCCGAGCTCCTCCGCCGTGCGGCGGGCGGCCGCGACGAAGGGCTGCTCGCCCGGGTAGGGGTGGCCGCAGCAGGTGTTGGACCACACGCCGGGGGAGTGGTACTTGCCGAGGGCGCGGCGCTGGAGCAGCAGCCGTCCCTGCTGGTCGAAGAGGAAGACCGAGAACGCGCGGTGCAGCCGGCCCGGCTGCTGGTGGGCGGAGAGCTTCTCCGCGGTGCCGATGGTGAAGCCGTCGTCGTCGACCAGTTCCAGCAGGATCTCGGTGGCGGGCTGCGCGGCACCGCCGGCGCCCGCACCGGGGCCTCTGTCGAGATCCGTGTCGATCTCCGGGAGGAGGTGCGTCCGGCTGGTCGACGAGATGTCGGACATGGGGTCCCCTTCGCAAGTGGCGTCGGGCCCCAAGTCTGCCGCATGCTCCGGGGTCCGACGGCCGCGACGCACGTGGGGCCCGGGAAGGGGCGAATGACCGGACGACGTGTTCGCACCCTGACCGAATTCGTTGCGCCGCCTTCACCTTGTGTCCGTTCGAAGGTCGTGCGTACGCCCGATGTTCCGCCCCTCCACGGCTTGAATGCCGGGCTCACCGTCCGGAATGATGACCCGCACGACCGGGCGGTCGAACCGGCCGCCGACCGTGGTGCCACGCCGCCCGCCCGCACTACCGGGTGCCCGCGCGCGGCGCCCCGTGGGGCCGGGGATGCCCCGTTTCGGGGGCAAACGGGCCGTCCGGTAGCCTCAACCGGTGCGCCGGGCCCGCAGGGCAGCGCCGCCACCACACCCCGTCCCACCGCTCGCCGTTGCGGCCGGAACCCCGTCCGTACCGTCGAACGTTCGCACCGTCAGGGAGTGAGTCCCGCTGTCCACTGTGATCGTGACCGGCTCCGAGCCGTCGGCCGTCCCGGGAGCCGGCGACCCGCTCCCGTTCAGCAGCACCGGTGGGTACGGGACGGTCGCCACCGCCACCGTGACCACGGTGCCCATCCCGGCCCAGGCCGACCGCAGCCCCGACCGCGCCGCCCAGGCCGACCCGGCCGCCGGCCGCACCGCCGTCACCGCCCCCGGTCCGCTCGCCGCCGACCTCGCGGCGATCGGCTTCGGCCGGATCCTGCACGCCCGGGACGCCGTTGAACTCGCCGACCTGCTCGCGGCCGCCGACCCGGCCGAGCGGATCGCCGTCATAGACGCCGGCTTCGTCGGCCACCGGCACGCCCTGCGCCTGGCCCTCACCGACCCCCGCTTCCCGGCCGGCGCCGTCCCCGGCGCCGTCGCGGTCAACGGCAGCGCCGCCCGCGAGGCCCTGGTCACCGCCGCCCACGGCCTCACCGGCCACGAGCCGAACCTCCCGGACGCCCTGGCCGGCGCCGTCCAGCGCGGCGGCATCCCCGTCCAGCGCCCGGAACTCGGCACCCTGGTCGCGACCGTCCCCGCCACCGCCGACGAGCTGGCCGCCGCCCGCGCCGCCGTCGCCGAGGTCGACGAGGAGGCGGTGCGGCTGCGCCGCGCGGTGAAGGCCCGCGACGGCTTCTTCACCACCTACTGCGTCAGCCCGTACTCGCGCTACATCGCCCGCTGGTGCGCCCGCCGCGGCCTCACCCCGAACCAGGTCACCACGGCCTCGCTGGTCACCGCGCTCGCCGCGGCCGCCAGCGCCGCCACCGCGACCCGGCCCGGGTTCGTCGCCGCCGGCCTGCTGCTGATCCTCTCCTTCGTGCTGGACTGCACCGACGGGCAGCTCGCCCGCTACTCCCTGCAGTACTCGACGGTCGGCGCCTGGCTGGACGCCACCTTCGACCGGGCCAAGGAGTACTCCTTCTACGCGGGCCTCGCGATCGCGGCCACCCGCACCGGCGACCACGTGTGGGCGCTCGCCCTGGCCGCGATGGTGCTGATGACCTTCCGGCACAGCGTCGACTTCGCCTTCATGGCCGCCGACCAGGAGACCGCCCGCAACCCCGCCACCGCCGGCAGCAAGGCGCAGGCGGCGAACTCCAGCCCCACCGCCCAGCTCTCCAACCGGCTCGACCGGGTCGGCTGGACGGTCTGGGCCCGCCGCATCGTCGTGCTGCCGATCGGCGAGCGCTGGGCCCTGATAGCCCTGCTCACCGCCGTCACCACCCCCCGCACCACGCTCACCGTGCTGCTGATCGGCTGCGCCCTGGCCTGCTGCTACACCACCGCGGGCCGGGTGCTGCGCTCGATCAACCGGCGCCGTCCGCGCGCCGACCAGGCCGCCCGCGAGGTCGCCGTCCTCGCCGACGGCGGACCGCTCGCCGAGCTGCTCGCCCCGCTGCTGCGCCCCGTCGCCCGCCGGCTGCCGGGCCTCGCCGTCCCGGTGGTCGCCGCGCTCGCCTCGGCCGGCCTGCCCGTCGCCGTCCACCTGCTCGGCGGCACCTGGGCCTCGGTCGGCGCCGCCGCCGGCTACGTGCTGCTCAGCTCGCTCGTCCTGGCCAGGAAGCTCAACGGCGCCCTGGACTGGCTGGCCCCCGCGTTCTTCCGCGCCGGCGAGTACCTGACCGTCCTCGCGCTCGCGCTGCGCCTGGACACCGCCGCCCTCCCGGCCGCGTTCGGGCTGGTCGCGGCCGTCGCCTACCATCACTACGACACGGTGTACCGCCTCCGCGGCGGCACCGGCGCGCCGGCCCGCTGGCTGGTTCGCGCGACCGGCGGCCAGGAGGGGCGGGCCCTGCTCGTCACCCTCTTCGCCGCTCTCGTGTACGGCGGCGCCCCCACCGGGGCGGTCGGGCACGAGGGGCCCGGAGCTGCCGCCCTGCAGGGCGGTCTGGTGGCCCTGGCCGCCGTCCTGGCCCTGGTCGTCGTCGCCGAGTCCATCCACTTCTGGGTGTTCGGCGACGCCACGGCAGAACACGACGAATCAGGAGACACCGCATGATCGGCCTCGTCCTGGCCGCCGGCGCAGGCCGCCGGCTCCGCCCGTACACCGACACCCTGCCCAAGGCGCTGGTGCCGGTCGACGGGGACCGGACCGTCCTGGACCTCACCCTCGGCAACTTCGCCGAGGTGGGGCTGCGCGAGGCCGCCGTCGTGGTCGGCTACCGCAAGGAGGCCGTGTACGACCGCAAGGACGCGCTGGAGCAGAAGTACGGCGTCAAGCTCACCCTGGTCGAGAACGACAAGGCCGAGGAGTGGAACAACGCCTACTCCCTGTGGTGCGCCCGCGAGCTGTTCGGCGAGGGCCTGCTGCTCGCCAACGGCGACACCGTGCACCCGGCGTCCGTCCAGCGCACCATGCTCGACGGCAACGACCGGATGGCCAAGGAGGGCGGCGCCCCCGGCATCCTGCTCGCCCTGGACACCGTGAAGAAGCTCGCCGACGAGGAGATGAAGGTCGTCGTCGACCCCGCCCTCGGCATGCGCCGCATCACCAAGCTGATGGACCCGGCCGAGGCGACCGGCGAGTACATCGGCGTCACGATCATCAACCCGTCCGCCAAGGACGCCCTCGCAGACGCCCTGCAGGCCACCTTCGAGCGCGACCCGCAGCTCTACTACGAGGACGGCTACCAGGAGATGGTGAACCGCGGCCTGCGGATCGACGTGCAGCCGATCGGCGAGGTCTCCTGGGTCGAGGTCGACAACCACGACGACCTGGCCCGCGCGCGGGAGATCGCGTGCCAGTACTGACCCGGCTGCTGCCCTCGCCGGTCTTCGTGGAGATCCGCGCGGGCGCCCTCGACGCGCTCGGCGGGATCCTCGCGGACCAGCGGCTGTCCGCCTCCGGGCGGATAGCGGTGGCGATCAGCAACGGCTCCGGCGCGGTGCTCCGGGAGCGGCTCGAACCGCTGCTCCCGGGCGCCGCCTGGTTCGAGGTCGCCGACGGCACCCTCGACGCGGCCGTCCGGCTCGCCGACGAGATGCGCGGCGGCCACTTCGACGCGCTGGTCGGCCTCGGCGGCGGCAAGATCATCGACGCGGCCAAGTACGCCGCGGCCCGGGTCGGCCTGCCGCTCGTCGCGGTGGCCACCAACCTCGCGCACGACGGCATCTGCTCACCGGTCTCGACCCTCGACAACGACGCCGGGCGCGGCTCCTACGGCGTGCCCAGCCCGATCGGGATCGTCGTCGACCTCGACGTCATCCGCAGGGCGCCGCAGCGCTTCGTCGCGGCCGGCATCGGCGACGTCATCTCCAACATCTCGGCCTGCGCCGACTGGGAGCTGTCGAACCGGGTCACCGGCGAGCCGGTCGACGGCCTGGCCGTCGCGATGGCCCGCTCGGCCGGCGAGAACCTGCTGCGCCACCCCGGCGGCCTGGAGGACGAGGACCTCCTGCTGGCCCTCGCGGAAGCCCTGGTACTGTCCGGCATCGCGATGAACATCGCGGGCAGCACCCGGCCCTCGTCGGGCGCCTGCCACGAGATCTCGCACGCCCTGGACGTGCTGTACCCCAAGCGGTCCGCCCAGCACGGCGAGCAGGTCGGCCTCGGCGCCGCCTTCGCCAGCCACCTGCGGGGCGAGCACGAGCTGACCGGTCTGATCGTGGAGCGCCTGGCGAGCCACGGACTGCCGGTGACCGCGGACCGGATCGGCTTCACCGAGGCGGAGTTCACCGAGGCGGTGCACTACGCCCCGAACACCCGCCCGGGCCGCTTCACCATCCTGGAACACCTCGACCTCTCCCCATCGGACATCAGGGACGCGTACGCCGACTATGTCAAAGCAGTCCACCGCTGACTCCCCCTCGGCCGCCCCGGTCGACCTGACCCGCCGCCCCTCCGTCGAGGAGCTGCGGGCCGTCATCCACCCCGAGGGGATGCTGCAGCGCCGCAGCGCCGAGCACTGGGCCGGCCGGCTCTACATGCGGAAGATCTCGCTGCGGATCACCCGCGTCCTCAGCACCGTCACGGTGATCACGCCCAACGGGCTGACCTACCTGATGATGTTCACCGGCATCCTGGCCGGCGCCGCCCTGGTGATCCCGGGCATCACCGGCGCCGTCCTGGGCGCCCTGCTGATCCAGGTCTACCTGCTGCTCGACTGCGTGGACGGCGAGGTCGCCCGCTGGCGCCGGCAGACCTCGCTGACCGGTGTCTACCTGGACCGGGTCGGCCACTACATGTCCGAGGCCGCGCTGCTCACCGGCCTCGGCCTGCGGGCCGCCGACCTGTTCCACCAGGACGGCACCGCCACCGCCTGGCAGTGGGCCTTCCTCGGCACCCTCGCCGCGCTCGGCGCGATCCTGATCAAGTCGGAGACCGACCTGGTCGACGTGGCCCGCGCCCGCAGCGGCATGACCGCCGTCGAGGACAGCGCCTCGGTGCCGCGTTCCTCCGGCGTCGCCAAGGCCCGCCGGGCCGCCTCGCTGCTGAAGTTCCACCGCCTGATCGGCGCGGTCGAGGCCTCGCTGTTCATCCTCGCCGCGGGCATCGCGGACCAGGTGCACGGCGGCATCTTCTTCACCCGCCTGGCCGTGGTGGTGCTCGCCGCGATCGCCATGCTGCAGACCGTGCTGCACCTGCTGAGCATCGTCCTGTCGAGCAGGCTGCGATGAGCGACGCCCTGCGGCTCGGAGCCGTCATCATCACCCAGGGCAACCGCCCGGCGGAGCTGAACGCCCTGATCGAGTCCGTCCGGGCCCAGGACGGCCCGCCGGTCGAGCTGGCCGTGGTCGCCAACGGCGCCCCGCTGCCGCCGCTGCCCGCGGACGTCCGCACCGCCGAGTCGCCGGAGAACCTCGGGATCCCCGGCGGCCGCAACGTCGGCATCGAGCTGTTCGGCCCGGACGGCCGGGACGTCGACGTGGTGCTCTTCCTCGACGACGACGGCCTGCTGCCCAACCGCGACTCCGCGGAGCTGCTGCGCCGGGCCTTCGCGGAGGACCCGCGGCTCGGCATCGTCTCCTTCCGGATCGCGGACCCGGACACCGGCGTCACCCAGCGCCGGCACGTCCCCCGGCTGCGCGCCAGCGACCCGCTGCGCTCCTCCCGGGTGACGACCTTCCTGGGCGGCGCCAGCGCCGTCCGCACGGCGGTCTTCCCCCAGGCCGGACAGCTCCCCGGCGAGTTCTTCTACGCGCACGAGGAGACCGACCTGGCCTGGCGCGCGCAGGACGCCGGCTGGGCCATCGACTACCGGGCCGACGTGGTGCTGCACCATCCCGCCACTTCGCCGGCCCGGCACGCCTCGTACTTCCACAACGTGGCCCGCAACCGGGTGTGGCTGGCCCGGCGGAACCTTCCGGTCCCGCTGGTGCCTCTCTACTTGGGAACCTGGTTCCTGCTCACCCTGGCCCGCCGCCCGTCCGGTGACGCGCTCAAGGCCTGGCTGGGCGGATTCCGGGCCGGCTGGGCGGAACCCTGCGGTCCGCGACGGCCGATGCGATGGCGTACTGTATGGCGACTGACCCGCCTGGGCCGACCGCCGATCATCTGATCGCTGCCACCGGCAAGCCCCCCTGCCGGTCGAATCAAACTCCGTGATCAAGGACGAATGTGTCGACATTGAGTGACCCGCTCAGCCTCTCGGCCCCGAGGGGCGCCGACGCGGGCCTGACCCCCCAGCAGCTCGTGGCCAAGTACGGCCTGACGGTGAGCGGGGCGCGGCCACCGCTGCCCAAGTACGTGCAGCAGCTGTGGTCCCGGCGCCACTTCATCATGTCCTTCGCGACCGCCCGGCTGGTCGCGCAGTACAGCACGGCGAAGCTCGGCCAGGTCTGGCAGGTCGTGACCCCGCTGCTGAACTGCGTGGTCTACTTCCTGGTCTTCGGCCTGATCCTCTCGGGCAGCAAGTCGATCGGCAACTACGTTCCGTGGCTGTGCATCGGCGTCTTCATCTTCCAGTTCATCCAGACCGCGGTGCAGAGCGGAACCCGCTCGATCTCCGACAGCCTGGGCCTGATCCGGGCGCTGCACTTCCCCCGTGCGTGCCTGCCGATCGCCTTCACCATCATCCAGCTGCAGCAGCTGCTGATCTCGATGGTGGTGCTGATCGGCATCGTGCTGGCCAGCGGGATCGCACCCGGTCTGAGCTGGCTGCTGGTGATCCCCGCGATCGCCCTGCTGTGCCTGTTCAACACCGGCATCGCGTTGGCGATGGCCCGGGTCGGCGCCAAGACCACCGACATGGCGCAGCTGATGCCGTTCATCCTGCGCACCTGGATGTACCTCTCGGGCGTGTTCTACAGCATCGAGAACAACATCAAGAGCTGGCCGCACTGGATCCAGCTGGCCGCCGACGTGAACCCGGCCGCCGTCTACATGGACCTGGTCCGGTTCGCGTTCGACCCGAGCATCGACAACCGTCACTCGCTGCCGCCGCACGTCTGGGCCGTGGCGGTCGCCTGGGCGCTGGTCGCCTTCGTGCTCGGTTTCGTGTTCTTCTGGAAGGCGGAGGAGGAGTACGGCCGTGGCTGACACCGCAACGACCAACGTTCAGGAGGCGGCTCCGGTGGACGCCCAGCACGCCCGCGTGCCCACCGTCGTCGTGGACGACGTCCACATCGTCTACAAGGTGCACGGCGCCGGCTCCGGCCGCGGCAGCGCCACTTCGGCGCTGAGCCGGATCATCTCGCGCAAGCGCTCGCCCGCCATCCGCGAGGTGCACGCCGTCCGCGGCGTCAGCTTCGTGGCGTACAAGGGCGAGGCGATCGGCCTGATCGGCTCCAACGGCTCCGGCAAGTCGACCATGCTGGCCGCCATCGCGGGCCTGCTGCCGACCGAGGCGGGCGGCATCTACACCAACGGGCAGCCCTCGCTGCTCGGTGTGAACGCCGCGCTGATGAACGACCTGACCGGCGACCGCAACGTGGTGCTGGGCTGCCTGGCGATGGGCATGTCCCCCGCCGAGGTGCGGTCCCGCTACCAGGACATCGTCGACTTCTCGGGCATCAACGAGAAGGGCGACTTCATCACCCTGCCGATGCGCACCTACTCGTCCGGCATGGCGGCCCGCCTGCGGTTCTCCATCGCCGCGGCGAAGACGCACGACGTGCTGCTGATCGACGAGGCGCTGGCCACCGGTGACCAGAAGTTCCAGAAGCGCTCCGAGGCCCGCATCCGCGAGCTGCGCAAGGAGGCCGGCACGGTCTTCCTGGTGAGCCACAACAACAACGCGATCCGCGACACCTGCGAGCGCACCATCTGGATCGAGAAGGGCGAGCTCGTCATGGACGGGCCGACCGACGTCGTGGTGAAGGCGTACGAGCGCGGCGAGCGCCCCTGAGGGGTCCGCGGCGATCTCGCCGAGGCCGGTGCCGGGACTCTCCCGGCACCGGCCTCGGCGTGATCGGACGCGGTGCCCGGTACGCGTGTCCGAAGGGGACCGCCGGGCGGAGCGGTGTAGAACGGGGGAGTGACGGCAGTGGTGGCTTCGGCCAAATCAGACAATCAGACAGACGGCGCCACGTTGCAGAAGGCGGACCTGGAGAACTTCCCGGTCGCGCCGTCCTTCCTGCCCGCCGCCTGGCGCACCGACCTGATGGCGGTCTACGGCTTCGCCCGGCTGGTCGACGACGCCGGCGACGGCGACCTCGCCGAGCCGGAGCGGGTGGCCGCGCTGCTGGACGTCCCGGTCGTGGCCGACCGCACCGCCTTCCGGCTCGGCCTGCTGGACGGCCTGGAGCGCGACCTCGACCGCGCCTTCGAGACCGCCCTCGGCCAGGGCGGCGAGCCGCCCCGCCACCCGCTGATGAAGGCGCTCGTCCCGCTCGCCGACCGTCACCCCGTCACCCCCGAGCCCTTCCGCCGCCTGATCGAGGCCAACCGCGTCGACCAGACCACCACCCGCTACGCCACCTACCGCGACCTGATCGGCTACTGCACCCTCTCCGCCGACCCGGTCGGCCGGCTGGTGCTCGCCCTCGCCGGCGTCGCCACCCCCGAGCGGATCGTCCTCTCCGACGCGATCTGCAGCGGCCTGCAGGTCGTCGAGCACATCCAGGACGTCGCCGAGGACCTCGGCCGCGGCCGGATCTACCTGCCCGCCGACTCCCTCGAACGGTTCGGCGTCACCGAGGACGACCTCGCCGCGCCGACCGCGGGTCCGCGGGTGCGCGAGCTGATCGCCTTCGAGGCCGAGCGGGCCCGGACCCTGCTCGACCGCGGCGCACCGCTGGTGGGTACGGTTCACGGGAGGCTACGGCTGCTGCTCGCGGGATTCACCGCGGGCGGGTACGCGGCCCTGGCGGCCGTCGAGGCCGCCGGGTACGACGTGCTCGCCCAGCAGCCCAAGCCGGACAAGCGCCGCCTGGCACTGCGGGCGGCGGCACTCTTCGCGAAGGGAAGGTGAACGCCCGAGTGGCGGCATCCCCATTGGCGTCGGCGCCGGTCATGGCGGCCTACCGGTACTGCGAGGCGGTCACCGCGCTGCAGGCCCGCAACTTCAGCTACGGCATCCGGCTGCTGCCGGAGCCCAAGCGCCTCGCCATGTCCGCGCTCTACGCCCTGGCCCGCCGGGTGGACGACATCGGCGACGGCGACCTGCCCGAGGACCGCAAGGCCGAGCAGCTGCTGCGCACCCGCGAGCTGCTGGACGAGGTGCGGGCCGGCGCGGTCGGCGAGGACGACACCGACCCGGTCAAGGTCGCCCTCGCGGACGCCGCCCGGCGCTTCCCGATCCCGCTCGGCGGCTTCGACGAGCTGATCGACGGCGTCGAGATGGACCTCAAGGGCGTCGAGTACCGGACGTACGAGGACCTCAAGGTCTACTGCCGCTGCGTCGCCGGCGCCATCGGTCGGTTGTCGCTCGGCGTGTACGGCTGCGAGGACCCGGAGCTCGGCGCGCACTACGCCGACACCCTCGGCCTCGCGCTGCAGCTCACCAACATCCTGCGCGACCTGCGCGAGGACGCCGCCAACGGCCGCACCTACCTGCCCACCGAGGACCTCGTCCGGTTCGGCTGCCAGGAGGGCTTCGCCCTGCCCGAGCCGCCGGTCGGCGCGGACTTCACCGGGCTGATCGCCTTCGAGGCGCAGCGGGCCCAGCAGGCCTTCGAGGAGGGCCTGCGGCTGCTGCCGATGCTGGACCGCCGCAGCCGCGCCTGCACCGCCGCGATGGCCGGCATCTACCACCGCCTGCTCGGCCGGATCGCGGCCGAACCCGGGTCCGTCCTGCGCGGCCGGGTCTCCCTGCCGGGCTGGGAGAAGGCGTACGTGGCGCTGTCCGGGCTCGCCGGAGGGCGTTCTTGATTCTTCCGCCAGTTATGTCACGCTGTGTCAACAGGGAATCACGGGCATATGCGGTGATGTTGTCCACGGAACGACGGCGAGACCAGGGCAGGGGGTGGCACCGATGACCGCACGGACGACGGCCGAGCGGCCCACCGCCGTCGTGGTCGGCGGCGGGCTCGCCGGCATCACCGCGGCCCTGCGCCTCGCCGAGGCCGACCACCGGGTCACCCTGCTGGAGACCAGACCCCGGCTCGGCGGCCTCGCCTTCTCCTTCCGCCGCGGCGACCTGGTCGTCGACAACGGCCAGCACGTCTTCCTGCGCTGCTGCACCGCCTACCGCGGCCTGCTGGACCGACTGGGCGCGGGCCGTCTGGTGGATCTCCAGCCGCGCCTGGACGTCCCGGTGCTCTCCGTCGCCCCCGACGGCCGGCGCACCTTCGGCCGGCTGCGCCGCGCGGGCCTGCCGGTGCCGCTGCACCTGGCCGCCAGCCTCGCCGGGTACCCGCACCTCGGCCCGGCCGACCGGCTGCGCGTGGTGCGCGCCGCCCTCGCGCTGCAGGCGCTCGACCTCGCCGACCCGGCACTGGACGGGATCTCCTTCGGCGCCTGGCTGCGGCAGCACGGCCAGACCCCGGCCACCGTCGCGGCCCTGTGGGACCTGGTCGGCGTCGCCACGCTGAACGCCACCGCCGAGCAGACCTCGCTGGCGCTGGCCGCCATGGTCTTCAAGACCGGCCTGCTCTCCGACCCGGGCGCCTCCGACATCGGCATGGCCAACGTGCCGCTCGGCCGGATCCACCACGACGCCGCCCTGGCCGAGCTGGAGCACCTCGGCGTGCAGGTCCGGCTGCGCACCCGGGCGGCCGAGATCAAGCCCGCCGACCGGCACGGCGTCCGGCTGGAGGACGGCGAGCTGCTCTCCGCCGACACCGTGGTGCTGGCCGGCGCCCAGGAGTCCGCGGCGGCCCTGCTGCCGCCGGGCGCGATCCGCGACCAGCAGCGGATCGCCGGGCTCGGCCACGCGCCGATCCTGAACGTGCACGTGGTGTACGACCGCACCCTGCTGCGCCGCCCGTTCTTCGCCGCTTTGGGCTCGCCCGTGCAGTGGGTGTTCGACCGGACGGCCCATTCGGGCCTCGACGTTCCCGGCGCCCAGTACCTGGCGCTGTCGCAGTCCGCGGTGCAGGCCGAGATCGACCTGCCGGTGGCCGAGCTGCGCGAGCGCTACCTGCCGGAACTGGCCCGGCTGGTGCCCGGTGCCCGCGAGGCGGAGGTGCTGGACTTCTTCGTCACCCGCGAGCGGACGGCCACCTTCGACCCGGCCCCCGGAACCGCCCCGCTGCGGCCCGCCGCGGCCACCGACGTGCCCGGCCTGCTGCTGGCCGGTTCGTGGACGGCCACCGGCTGGCCCGCCACCATGGAGAGTGCGGTGCGCAGCGGCCACGCCGCCGCGGACGCCGCGCTCGCCCGCACCGGCCGGCGGCTGCCCGCCGACCGCGGCGACGGACGGTGGCCGCGATGACGCCGCCCCGCCGGACGACCATTGACACCGCACCACGCCTGGCGCCCACGGCGGCCGGGCATCCGCACGGAGAGGGAACGTACGTGGAGGCTCGCACCCAGGGCGTCGGCTCGGTGAAGGACACCCCGTCGGTGCTGGACCTGCTGGCACGCGGCCGGACCATGTGCACCCCGTCGCTGCGGTCCGCCGTCGCCCGTTTGGCCGCACCGATGGACACCGTCGGCGCCTACCACTTCGGCTGGATCGACCGGGACGGCCGGCCCGCCGCCGGGGACGGCGGCAAGGCCGTGCGGCCCGCGCTGGCGCTGCTGTCGGCCGAGGCGGCCGGTGCTCCGGCCGAGGTCGGCGTGCCCGGAGGCGTCTCGGTCGAGCTGGTGCACAACTTTTCGCTGCTCCATGATGATCTGATGGACGGTGACGAGACCCGGCGGCACCGGGCCACCGCGTGGACGGTCTTCGGACCGGCCCAGGCGATCCTGGTCGGCGACGCGCTCGCCACGCTGGGTACCGAGGTGCTGCTCGACGCGGCGGTCACGGGCGGTGCGACCGCCGCGGACGCCGCACGCGCCGTCCGGCTGATCACGACCGCCACCCGCAAGCTCATCGACGGCCAGGCCATGGACGTCGCCTTCGAGCAGCGCGACGTGGTGACGGTGGAGGAGTGCCTGGAGATGGAGGGCGGCAAGACCGGCGCCCTGCTCGCCGCCTCCGCCGCGATCGGCGCCGTGCTCGCGGGCGCCGACGACCGGGTCTCCGACGCGCTGCAGCGCTACGGGCACCACCTCGGCCTGGCCTTCCAGGCGGTGGACGACCTGCTCGGCATCTGGGGAGCGACGGAGGTGACCGGCAAGCCGCACTGGGGCGACCTGCGCCAGCGCAAGAAGTCGCTGCCGGTGTGCGCCGCGCTCGCCGAGGGCGGCGCCGCCTCCCGCAAGCTCGCCGACCAGCTGGCCGACCCGCAGGGCCGCGGCGAGGAGAGCGAGCAGGTGCTCGCCGCCCGCGCCGGGCTGATCGAGGAGGCCGGCGGCCGGGCCTGGACGCAGGACGAGGCCCGCCGCCGGCACCAGACCGCCCTCGCCGCACTGGACGAGGTGCCGATGACCGACGAGGTGCGCGAGCACTTCGTCGCACTCGCCGAATTCGTGGTGGTACGAGAGAGGTGACGTGAATTGACAGCAACCGCGGGCGGCCGGCTCGACCCCGAGTACGATTCCGAGCCGGTCGCGGTGGGTGACCGCCCTCCCGACCGGGTGGCCGATCGCCAGGTGCCGCTGCCGGACGGCCTCGTCCCGCCCCCCGAGGAGGAGCGGGCGGCCGACGGCCGGACTCCGGTAGGACGATCGGACGATGTGCCCGTCGAGGCGTCACTGGCCCGGGCCACCGCCCACCTGCTGTCACTGCAGAACCCCGACGGCTGGTGGAAGGGCGACCTGGAGACCAACGTCACCATGGACGCCGAGGACCTGTTACTGCGTGAGTTCCTGGGCATCCGCACCGCGGACCAGACCCGGGCCACGGCAGCCTGGATCCGCTCGCAGCAGCGCGCGGACGGCACCTGGGCGACCTTCCACGGCGGGCCTCCCGAACTGTCCACCACCGTCGAGGCGTACGTCGCCCTGAGACTCGCCGGGGACGACCCCGGCGAGGAGCACATGCGGTCCGCCGCCCGCCACGTCCGCGAGCACGGCGGCATCGCGGCCACCCGGGTCTTCACCCGCATCTGGCTCGCCCTGTTCGGCTGGTGGCCCTGGCAGCGCCTCCCCGAACTACCGCCGGAGATCCTCTTCCTGCCGAGCTGGGCCCCGCTCAACATCTACGCCTTCGGCCAGTGGGCCCGGCAGACCATCGTCCCGCTGACCGTGGTCTCGGCCCACCGCCCGGTACGCCGGGCCCCGTTCGACCTCACCGAACTGCACACCGACCCGGCCGACCCGTACCCGGCCCCGCCGCTGGCCCCGGCCGCCAGCTGGGAGGGCCTCTTCCAACGCCTCGACCGGCTGATGCACCACTACCACCGGTACGCCGTGCGGCCGCTGCGCCGCAGCGCGCTCGCCCGGGCCGGCCGCTGGATCGTCGACCGCCAGGAGGCCGACGGCTGCTGGGGCGGCATCCAACCGCCCGCCGTCTACTCCCTGATCGCCCTGCACCTGCTCGGCTACAAGCTCGACCACCCGGTGATGAAGGCCGGACTGGCCGCCTTCGACGGCTTCACCGTGCACACCGAGGACGGCAGACGCTGGCTTGAGGCCTGCCAGTCCCCGGTCTGGGACACCTGCCTGGCCACCATCGCGCTGCGCGACGCCGGGCTGCCCGCCGACGACCCGGCCGTCGTCCGGGCCGCCGACTGGATGCTCGACGAGGAGATCACCACCCGCGGCGACTGGTCGGTCAAGCGGCCGCGGCTGGCGCCCGGCGGCTGGGCCTTCGAGTTCCACAACGACACCTACCCCGACATCGACGACACCGCCGAGGTGGTGCTGGCGCTGCGCCGGGTCGCCCACCCGGAGCCCCCGCGGCTGAACGGCGCCGTGGAACGCGCCGTCCGCTGGTGCCTCGGCATGCAGTCCCGCGACGGCGCCTGGGGAGCCTTCGACGTCGACAACACCAGCCCGCTCCCCAACAAGCTGCCGTTCTGCGACTTCGGCGAGGTCATCGACCCGCCCTCGGCCGACGTCACCGCCCACGTGGTGGAGATGCTGGCCGAGGTCGGCTGCGCCGCCGACCCGCGGGCCCTGCGCGGCATCGCCTGGCTGCTCGACCACCAGGAGGAGGACGGCTCCTGGTTCGGCCGCTGGGGCACCAACTACATCTACGGCACCGGCTCGGTGCTGCCCGCGCTGGTCGCCGCCGGGATCCGCGGCGACCACCCGGCCGTCCGCCGGGCAGTGCACTGGCTGGAGAGCCGGCAGAACCCGGACGGCGGCTGGGGCGAGGACATGCGCTCCTACGACGATCCGGCCACCTGGGCCGGGCGCGGCGACTCCACCGCCTCGCAGACCGCCTGGGCGCTGATGGCGCTGCTCGCCGCCGGCGAGGCACCGGACGGCCCGGGCAGCGGCAGCGAGGCCGTGGAACGCGGCGTCGCCTGGCTGGCCCGCACCCAGCGCGCCGACGGCACCTGGGACGAACCGCAGTTCACCGGGACGGGCTTCCCGTGGGACTTCTCGATCAACTACCACCTGTACCGCCTGGTGTTCCCGGTGACGGCGCTCGGCAGGTACGTGACCGGGCGGCCGCTCGGGGCAGGAGGCGGTGACCGGTGAGAAAACGTCACTTCACCGAGACGGCCGGAGGTGTGCGATGACGGGTGAGCCCCTGCTGGTGCTGTGCGCGCTCGGGCCGGAGGCCTGGGCCCTGCGCGGCGGCGACTGGGCCGGTGCGATCGGCGGCTCGCCCGTCCTGGTCCGCACCGGGATCGGCCGCGGCCGGGCCGGGCAGGTCGTCCGGACCCTGCTCTCCACCGGCGACTACGGCGCCCTGGTGGTCGCCGGGTTCGGCGCCTCCGTCGCCCCCGGCACCGCCCCCGGCGAGGTCATCGTCGCGGACGCCGTCCGCGACTCGGAGGGCGGGCGCTTCGCGCTCGACAGCGCCCCGTCCCTCGCCAAGGCCCTGCAGGCCTGCGGTCTGACCACGCACACCGGACTGCACCACACCGCGGACCACGTGGTGCGGGGCTCCCAGCGCCGGGCGCTGCACGCCCGCGGCGCCCTCGCCGTCGACATGGAGGCCGCCGCCGTCCTCGCCGCCCGCGCCGAGACCCGGCCCGAGCTGCCGGCCGCGGTGCTCCGGGTGGTCGTCGACACCCCCGAGCGCGAGCTGATCCGGCCCGGCACCCTGCCGGCCGGCGTGCGCGCCTGGCGCGCCCTGCGGGCCGCCGTACCGGCCCTCACCGAGTGGCACCGCCTGGTCGCCACCGCAGCACCCCGTCCACCACAGCCCTCGACACTCCCGCAGGAGGCGAGTTAGCCATGGCCATGCCGCTGCGTCAGTCCGTCCGCGTGTCCACCTACCTGTTGCAGCAGAAGCTCCGGCGCCGTGAGAAGTTCCCCCTGATCGTCGAGCTGGAGCCGCTGTACGCCTGCAACCTGGCCTGCGAGGGCTGCGGCAAGATCCAGCATCCGGCCGGGGTGCTCAAGCAGCGGATGCCGGTCGCCCAGGCGGTCGGCGCCGTCCTGGAGTCGGGGGCGCCGATGGTCTCCATCGCCGGCGGCGAGCCGCTGATGCACCCGCAGATCGACGAGATCGTCCGCCAGCTGGTCGCCCGCCGCAAGTACGTCTTCCTCTGCACCAACGCCTTGCTGATGCGCAAGAAGCTCGACAGATTCACTCCTTCGCCGTACTTCACCTTCACCGTCCACATCGACGGCCTGCGCGAGCGGCACGACGCCTCGGTGGCCAAGGAGGGCACCTTCGACGAGGCGGTGGAGGCGATCCGGGAGGCCAAGCGGCGCGGCTTCCGGGTCACCACCAACTCCACCTTCTTCAACACCGACACCCCGCAGACCATCATCGAGGTGCTCGACTACCTCAACGACGAGCTCAAGGTCGACGAGATGATGATCTCCCCGGCCTACGCCTACGAGAAGGCGCCCGACCAGGACCACTTCCTCGGCGTCGAACAGACCAGGGAGCTCTTCCGCAAGGCCTTCTCCGGCGGCAACCGGCGCCGCTGGCGGCTCAACCACAGCCCGCTCTTCCTGGACTTCCTGGAAGGGAAGGTCGACTTCGACTGCACCGCCTGGGGCATCCCCAACTACTCCCTCTTCGGCTGGCAGCGCCCCTGCTACCTGATGGCCGACGGCTACGTCCCCACCTACCGCGAACTCATCGAGAAGACGGACTGGGACAAGTACGGCCGCGGCAGGGACCCGCGCTGCGACAACTGCATGGCGCACTGCGGCTACGAACCCACCGCCGTCCTCGCCACCATGGGCTCGCTCAAGGAATCCCTGCGCGCTGCCCGGGAGACCCTGGGGTCCGGCCGGATCAACTGACGTCCCGGGGGCCCGCGGCGTGCGCCCGGCGCACGCCGCGGGCCCCGGACAACAGGCGAGCCGACCGCACCGGCCGCACCCTGGACACAGACGGTCATCGCTCTCCACCGAGTCGCGAGGTGAAGCCATGTCACTCCTGTCCACCATCAAGGGGCCCGCCGACCTGAGACGCCTGCCCGCCGGCGACCTCCCCCTGCTCGCCGACGAGATCCGCGACTTCCTGATCGACGCCGTCACCCGCACCGGAGGGCATCTCGGACCCAACCTCGGCGTGGTCGAACTGACCATCGCCGTCCACCGCGTCTTCGACTCCCCGCGCGACCGCATCCTCTGGGACACCGGCCACCAGGCCTACGTCCACAAGCTCCTCACCGGCCGGCAGGACTTCAGCCGCCTGCGCGGCCGCGGCGGCCTCTCCGGCTACCCCTCGCGCGCCGAGTCCGACCACGACCTCATCGAGAACTCGCACGCCTCCACCGCGCTCGGCTACGCCGACGGCATCGCCAAGGCCAACCAACTGCTCGGCCGCACCGACCGGCACACCGTCGCCGTCGTCGGCGACGGCGCGCTCACCGGCGGCATGGCCTGGGAGGCCCTCAACAACATCGCCGAGGCCGACGACCGACCCCTGGTCATCGTGGTCAACGACAACGAACGCTCCTACGCCCGCACCATCGGCGGCCTCGCCCACCACCTCGCCACCCTGCGCACCACCCGCGGCTACGAACGCTTCCTCGCCTGGGGCAAGGAGGCCCTGCAGCGCACCCCGATCGTCGGCCAGCCCATCTTCGGCGCCCTGCACGGCGCCAAGAAGGGCTTCAAGGACGCCTTCGCCCCGCAGGGCATGTTCGAGGACCTCGGCCTCAAGTACGTCGGCCCGATCGACGGCCACGACATCGGCGCCGTCGAACAGGCACTGCGCCGCGCCAAGCGCTTCGGCGGCCCCGTCATCGTGCACTGCATCACCGAGAAGGGCCGCGGCTACCGCCCCGCCGAACAGGACGAGGCCGACCGCTTCCACGCCGTCGGCGCCATGGACCCGTACACCTGCCTGCCGGTCTCGCCCTCCCGCGGGACCTCCTGGACCTCCGTCTTCGGCACCGAGATGGTCGAACTCGGCAGGGAACGGGCCGACGTCGTCGCCGTCACCGCCGCCATGCTCCAGCCGGTCGGGCTCGCCGACTTCGCCGCCGCCCACCCCGACCGCACCTTCGACGTCGGCATCGCCGAACAGCACGCCGTCGCCAGCGCCGCCGGCCTCGCCACCGCCGGACTGCACCCGGTCGTCGCCGTCTACGCGACCTTCCTCAACCGGGCCTTCGACCAGGTGCTGATGGACGTCGCCCTGCACAGGCTGGGCGTCACCTTCGTCCTCGACCGGGCCGGCGTCACCGGCAACGACGGAGCCTCCCACAACGGCATGTGGGACATGTCGATCCTCCAGGTCGTCCCCGGCCTGCGGCTCGCCGCCCCGCGCGACGCCGAACAGCTGCGCACCCAGCTCCGCGAGGCCGTCGAGGTTCCCGACGCACCCACCGTGCTGCGCTTCCCCAAGGGCGACCTCGGCCCCGGCGTGCCCGCCCTGGAACGGGTCGGCGGCGTCGACGTGCTGCACCGCACCGGGCCCGCGCCCGAGATCCTGCTGGTCGCCGTCGGCGCGATGGCCCCCGCCTGCCTCGACGCCGCCGCCCTGCTGCTCGCCGAGGGCTTCACCGCCACCGTCGTCGACCCCCGCTGGGTGAAGCCGGTCGACCCCGCCCTGGTCGACCTGGCCGCCGCCCACCGGCTCGTCGTCACCGTCGAGGACAACGGCCGCACCGGAGGCGTCGGCGCCGCCGTCGCCCAGGCCATGCGCGACGCCGGTGTCGACACCCCGCTGCGCGACCTCGGCGTCCCGCAGGAGTTCCTGGCGCACGCCGGCCGCGGTGAGATCCTCGAGGAGATCGGACTCACCGGCACCGGCGTCGCCGCCCAGACCGCCGCCCACGCCAAGCAGCTGCTACCGATCCGAGGAGCGAACCAGCACCATGCCGGCTGACCGTCCCACCGGGGGCCTCGACCTCGCCGCCCTGCTCGCCGACCGCGCCACCGAGCGCTACGAGCTGCACGCCAAGTACCTCAACCCGCAGCTGCCCCGGATGCTGCACACCATCGGCTTCGACAAGTACTACGAGCGCGCCGAGGGCCCGTACTTCTACGACGCCGACGGCAACGAGTACCTGGACATGCTGGCCGGGTTCGGGATCTTCGCGCTCGGCCGGCACCACCCGGTGGTGCGCGCCGCCGTGCAGCAGGTGATGGACCTCGGACTGCCCGACCTCACCCGCTTCGACTGCGCCCCGCTGCCCGGCCTGCTCGCCGAGCGGCTGCTCGCCGAAGCCCCCGGCCTGGACCGGGTGTTCTTCGGCAACAGCGGCACCGAGGCGGTCGAGACCGCGCTCAAGTTCGCCCGCTGCGCCACCGGCCGGCGGCGGATCCTCTACTGCGACCACGCCTTCCACGGCCTGACGGCGGGCTCGCTCTCGGTCAACGGCGAGAGCGGCTTCCGCAAGGGCTTCGAGCCGCTGCTGCCGGACACCGCGGTGCCGCTCGGCGACCTCGGCGCGCTGGAGAAGGAGTTGAAGAAGGGCGACGTCGCCGCACTGATCGTCGAACCGATCCAGGGCAAGGGCGTGCACGCCGCCCCGCCCGGCTGGCTGTACGCCGCGCAGGAGCTGCTGCACGCCCACAAGGCGCTGCTGATCTGCGACGAGGTGCAGACCGGCATCGGCCGCACCGGCGACTTCTTCGCCTACCAGCACGAGGAGGGCGTGCGGCCCGACCTCGTCTGCGCGGCCAAGGCGCTCTCCGGCGGCTACGTGCCGATCGGCGCGACCCTCGGCAAGGACTGGATCTTCGACAAGGTGTACTCGTCGATGGACCGGGTGCTGGTGCACTCCGCCAGCTTCGGCTCCAACGCGCAGGCGATGGCGGCCGGCCTCGCCACGCTCCACGTGATGCGCGACGAGCAGGTGGTGGCCAACGCCCGGAAGGTCGGCGACCTGTTCCGCGGCCGGCTCGCGGAACTGGTCGACCGGTACGAGCTGCTGGCCGACGTGCGGGGCCGCGGGCTGATGATCGGCATCGAGTTCGGCCGGCCCAAGTCGCTGAAGCTGCGCACCGGGTGGACGGCGCTGCAGGCCGCCCGCAAGGGGCTGTTCGCGCAGATGGTGGTCGTGCCGCTGCTGCAGCGGCACCGGATCCTCACCCAGGTGTCCGGCGACCACCTGGAGGTGATCAAGCTGATCCCGCCGCTGATCATCACCGAGAAGGAGGTCGACCGCTTCGTCGACGCCTTCACCGAGGTGATGGACGAGGCGCACCGCGGCAGCGGCCTGATGTGGGACTTCGGCCGCACCCTGGTCAAGCAGGCGGTCGGCGGGCGGTGAACTCCGCGCCCTGACCCGACCGCTCAGCGTGGTGGTTCGATCTCGGTGAAGGCGCCGCCAAGGAAGCGGGCGTCGACGCCGTCCGGCTCCGGTTCGCCGTGTTCGGCGATCACCTCGGCGGCGTACGCCTCGGCGTCGTCCTGCGGTTCGTAGCCGAGCGCCCGGGCCGGGCCCAGGTCCCACCAGGCGCGGGTGTTGGCGCTGATGCCGTTGACCACCACGTGGCCCTCGACGGGGGCGGTGAGGGCGGCGTGCACCAGCCGGGCGCAGTCGGCGGGGCTGAGCCAGGTGGAGAGCATCCGGGTGGAGCGCGGCTTCGGGAAGCAGGAGCCGATCCGGATCGAGACGGTGTCGATGCCGTACTTGTCGGCGTAGAGCTGGGCCAGGCCCTCGCCGAACACCTTGGACAGGCCGTAGTAGGTGTCGGGCCGGGGCGGCACGTCGGTGCCGATCAGGCCCCGGCCGCCCGGGCCGAGGCCGTGCAGCGGGGTGAAGCCGACGGCGTGGTTGGAGCTGGCGAAGACCACCCGCCGCACCCCCTCCAGCCGGGCGGCCTCGTAGAGGTGGTAGGTGCCTTCGACGTTGGCGCCGAGGATGCGGGCGAAGGTGTCCTCCCGCGAGATGCCGCCGAGGTGCACGACCGCCTCCACGCCGCGGACGGCCGCGCGGACGGCCCCGGCGTCCCGCAGGTCGAAGGCGAGGGCGTCCGGGGCGTCCGGGACCGGTGCGAGGTCGGCGAGCCGGAGGCGGTGGCCGTACGCGGGCAGCAGCTCGCGCAGCATGCTGCCGACGCCGCCGGCCGCGCCGGTGAGCAGGACGGTCCGTGGCATCGTCAGTCCGTGGTGATCGTGTGGCGCTTGACGTGGTCGAGGTCGAGGTGGTCGCCGAGGCCCGGCCGGTCGGGGAGCCGGACGGTGCCATGCTCGTCCATCGCGTCCACGATCGTGCGGAGGTGCGGCGGCGCGGCGTCGAAGTCGGTGTGCGGGTGGAGCAGCCCGCGTTCGTACCGGCGGTTGTCGGTGGTGGCGCCGGGCAGCGAGAGGGCGGCGGAACCGTTGCCGTGCACCTCGCAGTCCATGCCGAAGGCCTCGGCGGGGTGCGGGGTGAGGACGGCCGGGGTGATGCCGCCGACGTCGGCCCGGGTGCTGGAGTTCGCCGACGGGCCGGTGCTGCCCGACCCGGCCCGCACCCTGCCGCTCGCCGCGCCCCAACGGCGGCCCGGCACCGTGCCCGCGGCCGACCCGCCGGTGGTCGCCGGGCTGGGCGGGCCCCGCCGCGGGCCGTCCCGGGCGCCGACGAACTACGGCTCCACCACGCGGGCCCGGCCTCCGACGCGGACCTGGCGGCGGTGCGGCTGCTGCGGCCGGCGGGCTGACACGCACGCGGGCCCCGACCGGAGGACGATCGGGGCCCGCGGCTGTCGACGGGTCAGATGCGGGTGCACAGGCCCGAGGCCTGCACGGCGGCGAGGATCTTCTCCGAGACCTCCGGGCCGAAGCCCTTCGGGTGCGCGGCGGAGGTGAAGGTGCTGCCCGCCACCTCGACCAGCCTGGCGTGGTCCTTCGGGTAGTTGTAGACGGCCTGGCACTGCTTGCGGGCCGCCTCCACCGTCTTCGCCGGCCCCGCCGAGACGATGTCCGGGTCCAGCGCCTTCAGCGCCGCGACCAGCTTGGCGGCGGTCGCGGAGTCCGGCTCGGCGGGCAGCCCGGCGTTCGACGGCGGCGCGGGCTTGGCGCCGGCCGGCGTGCCGGCCGCGGCGTCGCCGGAGGCTGCGGCCCCGGACGCGGCGGGGGCGGCGGAGACCGCCGGGGCGGCGGAGGCGGGTGCGGCGGGGTCGGCCTTCGACGCGGAGCCGGTGGAGCCGGAGCATCCGGCCAGCCCGATCACGGCGGCGGCCGCGACGGCCACGGTGAGGGAACGTGTGCGCATGGCGGACAGACTGTCATGCCCGCTGCGATCGGGGGAGGGGTGGACCGGGATCGGGCCGTCGGACGGGCCCGCCCCGCGCCGGCCGATCCCTCCACGGCGAGCTCGGCAGCCTCAATCCCGTCGTCGTCACCGAGCGGGCCGCCGCCACCCGCGCCGAGGAGATCGGCGCCGGACTCGCCGGATCGTTCACCCCCGACAACGACAGCTCTGCGTCAAGCCCGGCCCGGTCCGCGTCCCGGCCGCCGATCCCGGCGCCGAGAAGGCCGTGGTGGTCGCCGCCGCGCAGGCCCCGGCCGCCCCGATGCGCGATCCGCGGATGCGCGCGGCCTTCCTGGAGGGCGTGCGCGAGCACGCCGCACTCCCCGAGGTGGAGGCGCTGCTCGCCGCCGGGGCGGCGCCCGCCGACGGTGCACCGCTCGCCGTCCGGCCGGGCGTGCTCGCGGTCGCCGCCGCCCGGCTCGCCGACCTGCTGCTGGAGGAGTGCTTCGGCGAGCCCTGACGCCCCGCGGCGAGCGCCGGGCCGGGCGTCACAGCTCGGTGCGGCGGCGCCGGACCACCACGTACAGGTCCACGGCGGCGAACACCGTCAGCACCCCGGAGAGCACCGCGAAGCCCGTCAGCGCACCGCTGCTCGGCAGGTCGGAGCCGGTGCTGCGGGAGGCCCAGAGCGCGAACCCGGCCGTCATCGCCACGAACACCGGCAGGAACATCACCGACAGCAGGAAGCGCAGCTTCAGATCGCTGCGGGCGGTCGCCGGCTCGGTGCCGCTGCGCCAGTACCGGGGTGTCCTCGCCGGACGCATGGCGCTCACCTCCAGCCCCCCTTCCAGGGTAGGCCTGGGGTCAGCGCCCGGTGCGGCGGGCCGGGCCGTGGTACAGCGCGGTGATCCGGCGGTCCGCGGCGTCCACCAGCGGCTCGGCGAGCGGCAGGGCGAGCAGCACCAGCAGGCCGGCCGTCCAGCCGGCCACCACGTCCGAGATCCAGTGGGTGCCGAGGTAGACGGTGGTGAGGCCGATCGACGCCGCCGTCAGCCCGGCCAGCACCGCCCCGGTGCGCCGCCACCGCACCGCCAGGTAGGCGAGGACGCCCCAGGTCACCACCGCGTTGGCGGTGTGCCCGGACGGGAAGATCGTTCCTCCGGCGAACAGCTCGGGGGAGTCGATGACGTGCGCGTAGTGCGGGCCGAGCCGACCGGTGACGATCTTGACGCCGCCCACGGTGATGTTGAGGAGCAGCAGGGCCGCGCCCATCACCAGCAGCGGCCGCACGGTCCGGCTGCGCCAGGAGCGCCAGCCGAGCCAGAGGCAGGCGGCGATCGCGGAGGGGCCGCGCTGGCCCGCCACGATCCACACGTCGAGCAGCGGCCGCACCTCGGGCCACCGCTTGTACGGCTTGAGCAGCTCCAGCCACCAGTCGAAGCGGACCAGGGCGGTGTCGGCGAGCACCCCGACCACGACCGCCGCGTACACCAGCGCGGTGGCGGCGATCAGCAGCACGCGCCCGCGGCCGATCGGCGCCCGGGCCGGCTCCGCCGGCGGGACGGCCGCGGACCGCCGGTCGAGGGGGGATTCGGTCAGGACTCGCACCCCAGAGACCCTACCCGCTGCACCGCGGCGGTCCGGGCCGGGCCGGGACCGCCGGTTCCCCCGCCGGAGCCGCGGCGGCGGAACGCGAGGGGCCCCGCGGACGCGGGGCCCCTCGGCGGCGGCGGTACGGACTCCAGGTCAGGGGAGCAGGCGCTCCACGGCGACCCGGCCGTACTTCTGGAGGTCCTGCCGGGCCTTCTCGATGAGCTCCGGCGTGGGGGTGCGGCCGGAGGCCATCACCAGGTCCTCGGGGTCGACGGGGTGCTCCGCCCCGGTGTGGAGCAGGTGGTCCGGGGTGGGCATCGATCGGCTGTCAGTGGACTCGGACATGGAGGCCTCCAGTGGTACGAGTGCCGGCCGTGCCGTCGGCGACCGGCCGGCTGCGGCTCCGCGGCCCTCCTCGGGCAGCGGACGTCTGCTACCGAGTGTGGACCATCGGAGGGCCTGTGCGCACTGCGACGCTCGGGCTTCTTCCGTACCTGCGGCGACCGGGACGTCCGCGCCGGTCGCCGCGGTGCGGTCCGCAGCACCCGTCCGCGGGTCAGTCGAGCGGGCCGCCGGCCACGTACACGACCTGGCCGGAGACGAAGCCGGCGCCCTCGCTCGCCAGGAAGGAGATGGTGTGGGCGACGTCCTCGGGGGTGCCGACCCGGTTCACCGGGATCTGGGTCGCGGCGGCCTGCTTGAACGCCTCGAACTCCATGCCCACCCGGGCGGCGGTGGCCGCGGTCATGTCGGTGGCGATGAAGCCGGGGGCGACCGCGTTGGCGGTGATGCCGAACTTGCCGAGCTCGATCGCCAGGGTCTTGGTGAAGCCCTGCAGACCGGCCTTCGCGGACGAGTAGTTGGCCTGGCCGCGGTTGCCCTGGGCGGACGAGGAGGAGAGGTTGACGATCCGTCCGAAGCCGGCGTCCACCATGTGCTTCTGCACCGCACGGGTCATCAGGAAGGCGCCCTTGAGGTGCACGTTCATGACGGTGTCCCAGTCGGACTCGGACATCTTGAAGAGCAGGTTGTCGCGGAGCACGCCGGCGTTGTTCACCAGCACCACGGGGGCGCCGAGTTCGGCGGCGATCCGGTCGACGGCGGCCTGCACCTGCTCGGCGTTCGAGACGTCGGCGCCGACGGCGAGCGCACGGCCGCCCGCGGCCACGACGGCGTCCACGGTCTGCTTGCCCGCGGACTCCTCCAGGTCGACCACGGCGACGGCGTAGCCGTCGGCGGCCAGGCGCAGGGCGGTGGCGGCGCCGATGCCGCGGGCGCCACCGGTGACGACGGCGACCCGGGTGGCGGGGGACTGCTCGGTCATGCTCGTACTCGTCTCTCTCGGAGGGGAGGGAGGCCGGCACCGGGGGCGGCGGCCTCCCCGCGCGCCCCGGCCGGTGAGCCCGGGGCGAAAGGTGGTACACAGCGCGCTGCGGCGACACCCTACCGGCGGGTAGTCTCGTGGGCCAGGGTGTAGAGCCGCAGGTGACGGAGGGTGAGGGCGGGCAGCGGCCGGACGGGCGAAACCCGACCTGTCGTGGGCCCGACAGATGGCGGAAATATGCCAACTTTGCCGAACATGCGACTACTATCAGCCCCTGCCTGCCAGGGCGGCTGAACCGTTTGTATAGTGTGCGCCAGCAGCCACCGGCTGCACGGCTGACGCGCCCTCCCACACAGCGGGACGCTTACTCGCCGTTACTGCCCCGCTCGGGTGTCCCACACACACCGAGCGTGACACCGGGACGGATTTCATGGTGCTGGGGGAGATCCCGACAACCCGAGTGGCTGGTCGACTGCAGCAGTCGCCCGGCCACCTCATCCGAGTGGCCCAACAGGTGCACACCCGCTTGTGGTCCGAGCACGTCGGAGCCGATCTGACGGCTCCGCAGTTCGCCGTGCTCCTCGCGCTCGCCCTCGAGCCCGGTGCCGATCAGCGCACCGTGGGCGAACGGGCCTCGCTGGACAAGGCGACGATGGCCGAGATGGTGGCCCGACTCGTCCGACGCGGCCTGGTGCTGCGCCGGCGCGACCCGGCCGACGGCCGGCGCAAGCTGCTGGCCCTGTCTCAGAACGGCGCCCAGGCGGTCCGCGAGGCCACCGGCGGAGTCGTCCGCGTGCAGCGGACGCTCTTCGAGCCGCTCACCCCCGACGAGCAGATCGAGATCGTCCGGGTCATGGCCAAGATAGCCCGGCTGGAACCGGCCGCGGTCGCGGCGCTGACCGACGCGCGCCCGCTGCTCGACGCCCAGCGGGCGATCGGCTACCTCATCCGGGTGGCCCAGCAGGTGCACACCAAGCTCTGGTCCGACAAGGTCGGCGCCGAGCTGACCGCGCCCCAGTATGCGGTGCTGGAGGCGTTGGAGACGGAGCCGGGTGCGGACCAGCGCACCGTCGGCGAACTCGCTTCGCTCGACAAGGCGACGATGGCCGAGATGGTCAGCCGGCTCGTCCGGCGCGGCCTGGTGCTCCGCCGCCGCGACCCCTCGGACGGGCGGCGCAACCTGCTGTCGCTCTCGCCCGCCGGGCAGGACCTCCTGCACCGGTCGGCGGCCGGCGTGCGCGAGGTGCAGGAACTGCTCCTCGCCCCGCTGGAGCCCGAGGAGCACGAGCAGGCACTGGCCCTGCTCGCCAAGACCGCTCGGCTGTAGCCGGCGGAACGATTCGGCAGTTGCGCGGCCCGGCCGCGCAATCGCCCGAGGGCCGTCACCTGTGCGGAGTGACGGCCCTCGGGCGTACCGTACGGCGGCCGGCCCCCCCCCCCGGGGGGGGGGGGCCCCCGTAGGGCCCGGCCCCGCGCACGTACAAGAGAAACCCAGGGAAAGGGAAAAGGGAGGGGAGGGAGAGGTTTTTGGTA